>JAYTYL010000115.1:0-6242 GCA_043742405.1 bacterium | reverse complement strand
TCTTTTGTCTTTTCTCTTATGCCATCTCCTTCATTACCAACTACAAACACTGTTGGTTCGGTAAAAGTTTCCTCAGAAATAAATTTTTCTCCAGCCATGTCCAAACCATAAACCCAAAATCTTTTTTCTTTTAATTTTTCAATGCAATTATTTACATTGTTAATCTTTACAAGTGGAATAGAGAAAGCTGCACCAGCGGACACTTTTACAATAGTAGAGTTTATTTGCACTTGGTCGTACTCTGGGATGAGGATTCCGGCTACACCAAAAGCAGCTGCGCTTCTTATAATCGCCCCCACATTTTGTGGGTCTTGTAGCTCACCTAGAATAAGTAGCACCGTGTTTGGGCTTATATCCAAGTTTTCTATAAAGTATGGGAAATTTACTGTCAATGTATCTATATTTATTTTAGCAAGAATTCCTTGGTGGTTAGCAAATTTCAGCTCCTTGGCCAAATCATTTGGTACAAATCTTTCGAGTTTGAAATCATTTTTTTTGACCAGACTCAAAATTTCTTCCTCAAAAGTTTCCTCGAAAACCTTTTCTTTTTCCATAAACACTCTTTCAACAGTATCTGGGCGGTTTTTGAGCGCTTCCAAAACTGCGTTTTTTCCGTAAATAAACTCTACGTTTAACCCCACACTTTCTTTATAATTTGACATATTTTTTTTACATTATATCATAAAATGATAGAAAATACATCTAAAAAATGGTATAATGTAAGTAGTGAAAAATAGTAAAAATATATTACCAAAAAGTTTTAAACCATATTTGTGGAGTTATGTATTTGAAAAAATGGATTTACAAAAACATAAAAAAACTATCATTTTAAGTATTTTGAATTTTGGAAATATAAATACTTGGAAAGAGTTATTTAGGATTTATGGTAAAGATGAAGTTAAAAAAGTTTTTTATTCTGTTAAGAAAACAGAATTTGATGCAAAAACTTATTCTTTTTGGAATCAGGAATTTACCAATATTTAAAAATATGAAATACGAAATTTTGGACAAAGCAAGGACTGAGGTTTTGCCACTTATGATAAATTTTAAAAGTGATTTTTATTTGGCAGGCGGTACAGCGCTTGCACTTTATTTGGGACATAGAGAAAGTATTGATTTTGTTTTTTTCACAGATCAAGATTTTGACACAGCTTTTCTATTTGAAAAATGTAAAGAAGTTTTTCAAAATTATAAAATTGAAATAACCAGAGAAGTTAAAAACACATTAGTTTTTCTTTTGGACAATGGCGTGAAGGTTAGTTTTTTTACTATCAAATATAAAATACTCGAAATTTTTAGAGAAGAAGAATTTTTAAAATTGGCAAGCAAACTTGATATTGCTTGTATGAAATTGAGTGCGATTTGCCAAAGATCAACCAGGAAAGATTATATAGATTTGTATTTTTTACTGAGAGATTTTAGTTTACAATATTTGCTCGATCAATGCAAAATTAAATACCCGAGTTTAAATACTTCTGTGATTTTAAAAAGTTTAAAATATTTTGATGAAATTGAAGATGAAGAAATTTTTATGATGAAAAGTTTTGAGGTTGATTTTAAAAAAGTAAAAAAGTTTTTTCTGAATTTAGATTTTAAAAATATATATTTATAAAATAAGTATAAAATTAATTTTAAATTAAATATATGTTACAAGTCGAAGCGTTGGAAATTTTAAAAACTGGGAGTAATATTTTTTTGACAGGTGTACCTGGAGCTGGAAAAACTTATGTTATAAACCAATACGTAAAGTATTTGGTAGAACACGGAATTTACCCAAGCATTACAGCGTCGACAGGCATTGCAGCTACACACATTTCAGGTAGCACTATCCACTCTTGGAGTGGGATTGGAATAGAGAAAGATATAAATGAATATAAACTAGATGAGATCCTGACCAGAGAAAAACTAGTAAAGAAAATCCAAAATGCAAGTGTTCTTATAATTGACGAGATCTCTATGCTTGACGCCGCGACCCTCGACAATGTGAACAAAGTTTGCAAGGCTATTAAAAACCCATCCAAGAGTTTTGGCGGTTTACAAGTAATATTTGTAGGAGACTTTTTTCAGCTTCCTCCAGTGACTAAGTTTGGAGAAATGGGAAAACATTTTGCCTTTGCAAGTACTGCTTGGAAAGAAGCCAAGCCGCTAACTTGCTACTTGGAAGAACAATTTAGACAGAGTGATGAAATATTTACAAATTTGCTTTTAGCCATAAGGGCTAATAATATTGAAGACATGCACGTGGAGATTTTAGAGGAACTTGTAAAAAGGACAAACAAAAAATTAGGAATAAAAGAGAAAATAATAAAAGAAGAGTTTGAGGAAGTGAGTGTTGAGGTGCTAGAGGAGCAAGTGCAAAAATCCCCCAAATCCCCTTTGGAAGGGGACTTACAAGTGCTGAGTGATGTGATAGAGCTACATTCGCACAATAAAGATGTAGATATTATTAATGATAGTAGGTTGAAAAATTTGGGAGCTGTAGAAAAAGTTTATAAGATGATAACTACAGGTAGTGCAAAATTAGTAGAAGGTTTAATAAAAAATTGCTTATCACCAGAAGTTTTAAAATTAAAAGTCTCTGCCAAAGTTATTTTTACCAAAAATGATATGGAAGGGCAATTTGTAAACGGAACTTTAGGGGAAGTAGTTGACCTCTCTTCGTTTGGAATATCTGTCAAAAAAAATAATGGGGAGGTCATAAATGTCAAGCAAGCTGACTGGGCGATAGAAGACGATGGAAAAGTAAAAGCCAAAATTACCCAGTATCCTCTCCGGCTTGCATGGGCTATTACGGTTCATAAGTCTCAGGGGATGTCGCTTGATGAAGCTATTGTAAGTCTCGGAGAAACTTTTGAATATGGTCAAGGTTATGTGGCGCTTTCTCGCGTGCGAAGTTTGGAAGGACTTCACTTAAAAAGTTTTAACGCAAAAAGTTTACGAGTAAATGAATCTATAAGTGAGTTTGATGAAAAAATTCTCAAAGATTCAAAATTTATCCAACAAAAATTACAAAATTCTGAAGTAGGGAGGTTAGAGAAATTAAAAATAGATTTTATTTTACGTTGCGGTGGCAAACCAGAAGGTGGAGTTGTTAAAAAAGAAATGGAAGTAAATGTCTCTACCCAAGAACAAACTTTAAAATATATTTTGGAAAAAGTGAAGTTGGAAGACATAGCCAAAAAACGTAACTTCACTCTTGGAACTATAATTGGACATGTTCAAGAACTTTTAGAGTGGGAGAAAATAAACAAAGAAGACATTTTAGAACTAGCACCTAAAAAATATTTAAAGATGCCAGTCGCGGTAAAAAAAGCCTTTTCCAAGTTTGCAAATGACGAAGAAACGAGGAATAAATTGAGCCCAGTTTTTAAAGAGCTAAAAGAAAAATATTCTTATGAAGACTTGAAGTTGTATAGGATATTTAGCAAGTAGACATTTTAAGCAAAAGTATTATACTTAAGTTATTATCAACTCTGTAAATTACATTACTAATTATATGAATTATTTAGGCATAGTTCTAGCTACGATATCGCAATTTATACTTGGTGCACTTTGGTATTCACCATTATTATTTGGAAAAGTATGGATGCAGATTATGGAAGTAGGACATCACTCTAAAGAGGAATTGCAAAAGCTTCAAAAACAAATGGTACCCTTTTACAGTTTGCAATTTTTTCTAACACTTATTACTACTTGGGTCTTGGCTGCAAATTTGGCATTTTCGCAGATTGTCGGTCCTGCTGCTTACTTCTATGCTTTCTTTATGTGGCTAGGGTACACCATGCCAGTTGGGGTTTCGGCGGTAATTTGGGGGAACACACATAAAAAATATTGGCTTAAACAAATATCTGTGATGGTAGGCATGCAATTTGTAACTCTCATGTTAGCAACATTTATTCTAACAAATATTTAACTCTCTTATTTTAATAAGGTTATATTATGAAAAAAAGCATTAACCCAATTTTAGGAATTGCACTTTTATTTGCAATTGGTTTTTTTGTACTGTCTCAGTTTAATTTTGGAACAAATAATTCTGTAACAAAAAAACTAAAAACCAAACCAGAAAATCAAGAATTAATCTCTTATGAGACTGAAGCCGACTCAGCAGACGAGTGTAGTAGTTACGAAACATATGACCCCCGTGCAAAAGTTTGTTTTTATGAGTGTGAAAATGAATTACAATGTACAGAAATACAAAAAAAAATTGATGATGAATTGAACTCTTGGAGTGAACAAGCACAGCAAGATAAAACCCAGATATCAGAAAAAAAGTCTGACGAGGATAATATGCTTGCTACCTATACCGTATCTGTAGGTGAGAAAATAAATCTAGCAACAGGTGAAGACAGGAATGAGTACAGGAAGATTTGGGACGATGTGGCGGCTCTTTCTCCGGATAATATTTCCGATAAATATATTTCCAGTTTTGAAATTTACAATGATCCAAAAAGTGATACCCTGGCTTTTGTAAATAAAGAGGAAACAGATAAGTGGAGAGTTGTTGTAAATGCCGGAATTTATAATGACCAGACGGTGCGTGAAAAGAAAATGACTCTGATTCATGAGCTAGGACATATTATTTCTTTAAATGATTCACAGTTGAAAGCAGATGCAAAAAACTGTCCAGGTCTCACGATAGATGAAGGTTGTCCAAACATGGACAGTCCACTTGAAAAATTTTGGGAAAGATTCTGGAAAGGAATTAAAAAACCAAAATATGATGAAAATAAATATGTGAGCGAATACGCAACAACCAACGAGATTGAAGATTGGGCTGAAACATTTGCACATTTTGTTGTCGATAAAGAGCGAGATAGTTTAGGAAATGATATTCGTGATCAAAAAATAAAACTCCTGTATAGTTTCGGAGAATTAGTATCAATTCGTACTGACATGAGAAATGTTATTAGTAGGGACATCGTGCGTGCAATAAAACTAGCACGGTAGTTTCATCCACACCTAACCTATTTCTCGTACTAGTTTTTAATGTGTTATAATCTGCAAATATGTCAGCCATAAAAATAGAAAATTTAAAAAAAGTTTACAGGACGCAGGGCAAACAGGGTGAGAAAATTGCTTTACATGGGATAAATTTAGAAATTAAAAAAGGTGAATTTGTGGGTATACTTGGTCCAAATGGTGCTGGAAAAACCACAATTATAAATTGTATTGTAGGTGTTACCGACCCAACAAGTGGAACTATAAAAGTATTTGGCCACGATGTGGTCGCAGATTATAAACCTGCAAGACAAAAAATAGGGATTTCTTCACAAGAGTTTAATATTGATTTTTTTGCAAAAGTGGAAGATGTTTTGTATTACCAAGCTGGGTTTTTTGGAATAGTGGGTGATGAGAGAAAACAAAGAATGGAAGAGATGCTCAATGTTTTTCATTTGCAAGAGCACCGCACCAAAGGTTTCAACTTTTTGTCTGGCGGACTTAAAAGAAGAACTGTGGTAGCAAAAGCCCTTATTCATAATCCAGATCTAATCATTTTGGACGAGCCCACGGCGGGTGTAGACGTGGAGACTCGCCAAGATATTTGGAAATATTTAAAAGAGCTTCACAAAAATGGCAAGACCATTATTCTCACTTCTCACTATTTGGAAGAAATAGAAGAGATGTGCGAGAGGGTAATAATAATAAAAGGTGGCAATGTTTTGTACGATGAAGATATTAAAACCGCCTTGCAAGGTGGGAAGCTAGAAACAAAATATTTAGAGATTACACATAGTAATAATTAAGTTTGTATGAAAAATTTCGACACATGGAATGTTTTAAAAAAAGAATTAGAGACTAAAGTCGCCAACACTCTTTTTAGAGAAGGTGAAATTTGGTGGTGCTCATTTGGTGAAAATCTTGGTAAAGAAATTTGTGGAAAAAATATTTATTTTGAGAGACCGACTTTGGTCTTGAAAAAGTTTGATTCGGATACCGCTTTAGTTCTACCAATTACTTCTACTATAAAAGAAGGAACTTTTTATTGTAATTTATTTTTAAATGGAAAAGAAAGAAATATTCTACTGCATCAATCAAGATTTATTAGTAGTAAGAGATTACTAAGGAAAATAGAAAAGATTTCAGTTAATAAATTAAATCTTGTAAAAGAAAAATTCAATGAATTATATAAAATCGAAAAGTCAGGTTTCCCTGACTTTTCTCCGGTGCCTGACGGCAAAGATACTATTAATATAGCAAATACAGAATTTTTGTCAAGCTACAAAGAGGCACCTTGTATTGTT
>JAYTYL010000114.1:0-3517 GCA_043742405.1 bacterium | reverse complement strand
CTTTTCCTTATCTCTTCTCTTACTATTATATTTATAGTTACCATTTTCATCCTCAGACAAGAATGTATCTGTCTCATCTAAAGCAATCTGCTCATCTGTGATTCCAGTATTTCTGCAAAGATTTACAAAAAGACCATTCAAACTTAAATGTTTTCCGTCTTTATAAATTTCAGTGTCGCAGGTTTCGGGAAATTTTTTCTTTAATTCTTCGTGTCGGATCTTATTTCTATCATCTAGTTCATTGTGCGAAAAATACTCTCCTGCAGAAACTCCAAAACCACCAAAAATTTCTAAATCCTCTAAACTTTCTCCAGCATTTGTAAATTGACTTAATAAATTTTCTATGACTCCATTTTCTCTACCTACTTGAAACAAACTCTCACGGCCCGCATGCGCTGCAAACATTCTTTTACTTTTTTTAGAACGAATTGCAACAGTCAAACAATCTGCTGGCGTTACAACAAATGCTTCACCTGAAAATATCTCACAACCTTCGGCACCTTCATCACTTCTTAAAAGATTAATATCATTTCCTAAATCAATATTATGATTAAAATCATATTTTTCATCTGCTATTTTTCCATTTTGTGGTTCTGCGGCAGGTGCTTTAAAAGTTTTAACTCCTGTTGATTCGGCATATTCTCTTAAAAAAGCTGAAAGATAAGCATACTCTGGTAAATCTACTTGCTCTGTTTTTACAAAAGTTTTTAGCGACCAACCTTTACTTTCTGGCAAAAAACCATTTCTGCCAAAAATAGATGCAGTGATTTTTGAATCTTGAAATGGCTTCAATTCAAAAGAGTTTGGAAAAGCAAATTTCCAATGCCAGGGTTCATACTGAATTCCTGTTTCACTTTTCTTAGGAAAAGATAAATTAAAACCAAATCTACTTGCATTTTTCTGTACCCACAAAAATTGCTCAGTATCTTCAAATTTTCTATCATCTGGGTCTAAAAAATCTATAGCGGGGGCAAAAATATCTTCATGTTCGCTGTAGCCTGGTAAAGCTACTAGCTTTGCTGTTTCGTAAATATCAAAATTTTTATTTTTTAAATATCCCAAAAAAA
Organism: bacterium; assembly: GCA_043742405.1. Classification (GTDB taxonomy): domain Bacteria; phylum Patescibacteriota; class Minisyncoccia; order Phycocordibacterales; family UBA5272; genus JBBQKQ01. Next base: position 2,450 of record JAYTYL010000114.1, on the reverse strand, counting down.
CTAGAAGTTGGTATGCGTAAGATCTATAGCCAGATTGTACTAAAACCTTTTTACTAATTTCTTTTTCCATAGCTTCTTGCATTTTATTATATGCAATAAAAACCATTCCTGGTAAAAATTGGTCACGAATAGTTTTAGTTTCTGTTGAAACAGTTTCTTCATTTAACTGTTTTTCAGCTCCATTCCCTTTCGGCATATACTCCTGTCCACTTATTCTTGTTAAATTATCAGTCTTTCTGCCTTTTCCACCCCAAAGCTTAAGATTTACACCCAAATCTTCTGGTTTTAAACTTAAAATAAGATCGATGAATTTTGATTCTTCTGAATTTTCTTCAAATAAACTCCTAATTTTAGAAATCTCCAATAGATTTGCATCGGGGCTATTTCTTAATTCTTGTGTGGCATCCAAAATATTTTGAACAACTTTAGGATCAAATTTTATTTTTTCTTTTTTTGGAGCAAATTCTGACATAATTTTTTTACTTTACCTAATCTCAAAATTATTTTGTTTTAGCAACTGGTAAACTTTTTGCATTTCCTCTTCCACTTCTACATCTTTTAAAGTTTTTTCATAGGATTGAAAAATAATTCTAAAGGCTACCGACTTTCTACCTTCTTTTTCAAAACTGTCAAACAAATATACTTTTACAAAGTTTTGCAAATTTAACTTTAAAATTTGTTGTTTCAAATTTCCAAATATAAATCCATTATCAACCCATATTGCTACGTCTCGCACTATGAATGGATATGGAGAAATGGGAGTATATTTTATCGACTCCAAATTTTTCTCTACACTTAAAAAAGGTATTTCTATATTTTTGCTTTCGACCTCTTTTAAGATTTCATCTACCGAGATTTCCAAAATGCTTGGCTTCTCTGATTCTTTTATCAAACTCATATCTTTAAAATCTACTCCCAATTCTTCTAAAATATTTTTCACAAGATCTTTAATTTCTTGTAAATATTTGGCTTTCTTTTTATTGTCATCACAAACTATCACCAAGTGCTTCTCTTCCCTTCCTTCAAAAAATACCGAACCTATTTCAAAAAACTTTACAATATCTATTTCTAAAATTGGTAAGTAATTATAATTTTTTGCAAAAGCATTTTCTGCTCCACTCCACAAATTGTTTCGAATATACATTTTGTCTTCTGCGAGTCCCGCTTTTAGTTTAACCTCTCCTTTTTCCACAAAAGTATAATTAAAAATTTCAGTGTAGCCCAAATTCATTAATTTTATTTTAAGAAAATTTTCCAACAAAAATCTTTTATTATGATCACTTGTTTCTTCTAGATTTAAAGGTTTGCTTGGTAAATTATCAAAGCCATAAAGCCGTAAAACTTCTTCTATCACATCTTCAACAATATTTATGTCTAGGCGCTCACTTGTAGCTTTGACCTTGAAACTAGCACCGGATTCGGTTATTTCCACTTGAAAATTTTGCTTTTTTAGCAGCTTTGCAACTTTTTCTGTACCCAGTACCACTCCTGCGTAGTTCTCGATTTCTTGCAGATTTACATCTACCCATTTTGGAGATTTGTCTTGGAATTTTTCATTTACAATAAACTCAATTTGGGCATTTTTGTCAATTTCTTTTATGGTTGCAATTAGGATTTTTAAACAGTCTTCGGTTTTGTCTGTGGTTATTCCATTTTCAAATATTTTAGAGGCATCGGTACGCACACCTACTCGCTGAGTAGTTTTGCGTATCATGGTTGGATTAAAATTTGCCATTTCAAAAAAACAATTTTTAGTATTTTTGTCTACCTCAGCCGCTTTGCCACCTTTTACACCTGCGAGTGAGAGCACCTGTTTTCCATCAGCGATTACAAAATCTTCTGTCGTCATTTTTACTCTCCCCCCACCCAAAAGTTCTAATTCTTCACCATCTTCTGCGAATCTAGTAATAATTCCACCATTTAATTTGTCAAAATCAAAAACGTGCGCAGGTTGCCCAAAAGAAAACAACATTAGGTTAGTAATATCTACTGCCAAGTTTATAGACCTACCCCCAGATTTTATAATTATTTCTTGTAGCCACTCTGGCGAGTCTTTTGTATTGTCAAAATTATTTACTTTTATGCCAGTAAAAATATATAGTGCATCTTCACTGTCGTTAGTTAGAAAGCTGTTTCTCAGCTCATAATCATTTAAATTTATTGTGGGAATATTTTTGTCATTCCATTTAAGGTCAAATATTGCTGAAAATTCGCGTGCCATGCCACGCAGGCTCATCGCATCAGACACCCTATTTGGTAAAACTTTTATCTCGAACAAACTGTCTGTTATTTTTCCATCTTCACCCAAAACTTCATCTACACTTTCAACTTCAAAGCTTTTTTTAGAAAGTTCTTCTACTATTATTTTGTCGTCTTCTGGGAATTGCCCTTCCACAAATGTTTGCATCCACTTTTTGCTGTATCTTTTCATATTTTCTCTATTTTACCAC
>JAYTYL010000113.1:0-2874 GCA_043742405.1 bacterium | reverse complement strand
AATGAGACTATGTTGGAAAATGCAAAAAGGGAATTGGAAGAAGAAACTGGGTATGTTTCTAAAGACTGGAATCTCTGGTTTTCTTTTGATATTATGTTGAACAGTAAAATTGAGTGGTTGTGTGAAATTTATATTGCAAAAAATTCACAGAAAGTCGGAAAGGTAAAATTTGACGCAGGAGAAAAAATTGAAACCAAACTGTTAAATTTTGGAGAATTTTTAGAAATTACTCAAGATGAAAAGTTTAGAAATAAAGAAATCTCGACCATGGTAAAAGAAATGCTCGATAGTAAAAATAAAGAAATTGAATTAGAAAAATTTAGGAAATTTATTTTTGGGGAAAATTAAAATTATGAAATTAGAAGAGATAACCCTAAAGGATAAGTGTACCCTTAAATACATCGACTGCCACTCACATCCACATGACAAAAAGTTTTTGGAGATGGGAATAGATGTTGATGAGATGATGAAAAAGTTGAAAGACGATGGTGGAGCAACTATAGCTATTGGCACAGACTATACAGAAACAAAAAATGCTATAGAGTTTGCAAAAAAATATGACAACTGCTTTGCGACTATCGGCATCCACCCGGCTGATAACCACGGAGAAGTATTTGATAGAAATATATTTCTAGAATTTTTGAAGCTTGGGGAGGGGAAAGTAGTGGGAATAGGTGAGTGTGGGTTGGACTATTATTATTTTGACAAGCTCTACCTCACCCTGCCTCTCCTTGCAAAGGAGAGGAGTATAGAACAGGAAAAAGTAAGGCAAAAAGAGTTGTTTACAAAGCAGATAGAGTTTGCACTTGAGTATGATTTACCACTCGTTCTCCATGGTAGACCCACGAAAAATACTATGGATGCTTATCGAGATATGCTAGATATTTTGGAGTTCTACCTCACCCAGCCTACCAATGCAAAGGAGAGGAGTAGTGCCTTACGAGGCCATGCACACTTTTTTGTGGGGAATCTAGAGATTGCAAAAAGGTTTCTATTATTAGGTTTTCTAGTTTCTTTTGACGGGCCTATAACATTTACAGAAGAGTATGACGAGGTTATAAAGTTTTACCCGATAGAAAAAATTATGATAGAAACCGACAGTCCGTACGCTGCACCAAAAAGCTACCGAGGACAAATAAATAAGCCAATCTATGTAAAAGATGTGGCCGAAAAAATAGCGCAGCTTAAGAATTTAACAGTAGACGAAGTTTTAGAAATTACCAAAAATAACGCAATCGAACTTTTTCTAAAAAAGTTTTTTTAGGTTTCAACCAAAGGAGAAGTTTTTCGTTTTTAAAGTTGCCATAAGGGAAGTTTTCAGCAAAATGTTTAGCAGTTTTTTTGTCTAACAAAATTCTTTGGGGAGCATTTTTCATATTGTGGTTTACAGTTTCCAAAAATTTCACATCTACCATGTCGTCTTCTTCTAAAAACAGAAAGTGGTCGCAATTGGAAAGTATCACAGCGTCGACAAAACTTTTTTTGTTTGAAACAAATTTCTTTTTTATATAGATTAAATCTTTATTTATGTTTTGCAGTTCTTTTGCAACTTTTAAAAGTTCATCATCTCCTGAAACATCATAAATTAAATACTCTATCCCCATACCTGCTAAAATTGTAGCGTTGCTAGATGCAACTTTTTTGTGCTTTGCTTTGCTTTTATGCAAGACTTGTATAAATGAAAGTTTCATATATACTTAATTATAACTTATTTTTATAATAAATAAGAAAATAAATTATATGATATTTGAATTTCTATTACCTATTCTTGGGTGGCTAGTGTTGTTCTCGGTATGTTTTTTTGTGTATACAAAATTTTACCCGAACGAAAATAAAAATCATATAGAAGGGGAAGTGGTTTACACTATAATTTCAGGGTTTCTTTGGGTACTGGTGTACCTTACTCTTTCTTCAATGTGGTCTATAGCATACTCACTTATCGACCTAGCATATCCAGATGTTATTGGTGCCGTTGCAAATTATGGCTCAGGTCTTTCGAGTACTGGCGTTGTTTTTGACGCTTTTGCTTTCCCACTTGCTATGGTTTTAGTGTCATCATTAGTTGCTTTTATATTAGCAATTTGGTTAAATTATAAATTTGAGAAAAATAAAAATTTACGACCTGAGAATCTCTATAATTTTCTGCGCTCACTAGTTTTTATTGGTGGTGTGGTGTATGCCTTTTCAGGGTTTGTGTACATTGTGTACTCTTGGCTGTATGGCAACTTGCCAGTGGCAGTATTTTTGAAAGGCGGAGTGGGGCTTGTCATCATTGGTTTAGTGGCATTGTATTTTTACTTGAATAGATATGCAAATATTTTTGCAGGACTTCTTGTGCTTGCAACAATTGGAACATTGGTGTTTTCATTTAGAGTCATTGGTACCCCAACGGAAGCAAGGCTTTATAGATTGGACAGTATAACTTTAAAAAATTTGCAAACTGTAAAATATGAGATAGATAACCAATCTCAAAACTTTGGTAGACATGTCAAAAGTCTGAACGAAATTGAAGATTTTAATGTCAAAAATGCACTTTCTAAAACAAAAGTAAAATATTCGGCTGATAGTAAGAACTATAAGCTTTGTGCAGATTTTAATTCCGACATGCCACAATCGATAAATGTTAGTTTTGAAAATCACGAATGGGATTACAAAAAAGGAGAAAGCTGCTTTGATTACGAGTTCAAGCAAGTATATGCAAATGCACAAGTAGATTCAAAGCCAGAAAATAAATAATCACATTAATTTCTAAAGTTGATAACGGATTAAATTTATGGTAGAATGAACTCCTATGCAAGAAAAAGAAACGCATATCGTGGGCACAGAAAGAGTTTACGAACTCTCTGTTCTCTTTGTGCCAGAGTTGCAAGACTC
>JAYTYL010000112.1:0-2436 GCA_043742405.1 bacterium | reverse complement strand
CCTGCGGGGGCGCCTCTTTTGTTTTTGTAAAAATTGTTATATACTCTAAGTATGACAATTCTAAAAGATCAAAAAGAGAAAATAGAAGCACTTGCAGATGAGCTAATTGAAAGAAAAGCAATGCCTAAAAAATGGAACAGAGAGACATTAATAAGAGTTTTGACACTTTTGCAAAAAAATAAACTTCCGAAAGATATTGATGTGGAATTAAATCTTGGAAAAAATTCCACTAATTTATTTTTTAGCAAGGGCAGGAGCTTAATAGAGACAGGTCTCGGACTAAAAGGGACAGTGATTGACCGTGCAGCAATAAATTTTGCAAATAGGTTTAAATGATAGAATACTGAGATAAAATTTTACTTCGTGTATCCTCTCTCTGCTCTTGCTTTATCCCCTTCTGTCAAATAAATTTTACGAAGTCTTACAGAAAGTGGAGTAACTTCTAGATACTCATCTTCGTTCATTATTTCCAAACCTCTTTCAATACTCAAGGTCCAAGGTGGAACGAGTGACATAGCTTCGTCATTTCCAGAACTACGAACATTGGTCAGTTGTTTACCTTTATTTGGGTTTACTACCAAGTCATTGCCCTTTGAAACATTTCCAATAACCATTCCTTGGTACACTTCTACTGCTGGACCAATGTATAGAACTCCACGGTCTTGCAAATTCCACAAAGAAAATCCTGAGGACTTTCCAGTTTCGTTGCACACCATACTCCCCACTTCGTGTTTTGTAATTTCACCAGCGTATTCATTAAACCCTACCATTCTGGCTGAAAGTATTCCCTCACCTTTAGTGTCTATCATAAACACACCACGGAAGCCAAGAAGTCCACGGGTTGGGATTTCAAAAATCATTCTAGTTTGTCCATCTTTGTCACGCATATCTTTCATTAGTCCTTTTCGCATACCCAGTTTAGAAATTACTGTACCAGAAAATTCTGTAGGTACATCTATAACCGCTTCTTCATATGGCTCGGACTTGTTGCCAGCAGCATCTTTTTTAATGATAACTTCTGGTACCGATACCTGCACCTCATACCCCTCACGTCGCATATTTTCAAGTAGTACAGAGATATGCATTTCTCCGCGCCCATAAACACGAAACATATCTTCTGAGAAATCCACTTTTAGCCCTACATTTATTTCTAGCTCTCTTTCTAGTCTTTCGCGAATTTGGCGTCCTGTTACAAGCTTTCCTTCACGTCCAGCAAATGGACTGTTGTTAACTAAAAAGTTTAGGGAAATAGTAGGTTCATCGATGTGTATGAGCGGCATGGGCACCACGTTCATGTCATTACTCATTGTGTCACCAATAAAAATATTTGGGAAGCCTGCTATCATAACAATGTCTCCTGCCACCACCTCAGTGACTTCTTTTCTATTAACACCTTCGAAAGAAAACATTTTGGTAATTCTTCCTTTCGCCGGTGCGCTGTTGCCTGACAACCAAAGCTCGGAACCGTCTTTCATTTTCCCCTCGTAGACACGAGCGATAGCCAAGCGACCAAGAAATTTGTCGTAAGCAAGGTTGAAAACTTGCGCTTTGAAAGTTGATGACTCTAGAATCTCTACACTATTTGCAGCCTGCACTTGCTCTAGAATAACATCTAAAAGAGGGTTTAGCGTCTTCTCGTTACTCTCTATATTTTTAATATCTTCAATATTTTTTACAGCTACACCTTGGCGCCCGATTGCGTACACAGTTGTGAAGTTTAGCTGTTCGTCATTTGCACCTAGTTCTAAAAATAGTTCAAATACTTCGTCGTGAGCACGAACTACGTCGGCTGCAGGTTTGTCAATTTTATTTAGTACTAAAATTGGTTTTATACCAAGCTCTAAAGATTTCTTCAACACAAAACGTGTTTGAGGCATTGGACCCTCTTGTGCGTCTACCACCAAAAGTACCGAGTCAATAGACCGGAGAACTCGCTCCACCTCACTACCAAAATCAGCGTGACCTGGAGTGTCTACAATGTTTACCTTTGTACCTTTGTACATAAGCGATGTGTTTTTTGCATAGATAGTGATCCCTCTTTCTTTTTCGATAGAGTTTGAGTCCATAGAGAAATCGCCCTCGGCAGCGCCATTTTGTTTTAAAAGCGCGTCAGTCAAAGTTGTCTTTCCGTGGTCTACGTGAGCGATAATCGCTATATTTCTAATAGGCATATTTTTTATTTTTTAGATTTGACAATCATACCATGAATACGTGTTTTAGGCAATTTTAATTTACTACTTTAAAACAAACTGAGTCTTGTCTTTATTGAAAACTTTTTTGTACAATTTTTTAACATCGGATATTTTAGTCTTTTTTAAGATATTTTTATATTCCTCTGTTGTAATAAATTTCTTGTTTGACAATAATGTTTTACTAGTAAAATAAACATCTTCATAAGCATTGATGCTATTTTCTATTTCATAAAAAAGAGAATTC
>JAYTYL010000111.1:0-1817 GCA_043742405.1 bacterium | reverse complement strand
CAACTATGTACAGGCTGATACAGATCAAAAATTAATTCCTTATATTCGTAAATTTAATATCGGAATAATGCCACTTGAAAATGACGAATGGAGTAAGGGTAAATCCTCATTGAAAGCTTTACAATATATGGCGGCAAATATTGCAGTAATAATAAGTGGAGTTGGGGAAAACAATTATGTAGTTAATAGTGGTGTAGACGGAATAATTGCAAATACTAAAGTAGAATGGCTAGAAGCATTTAAAAAACTTTTAGGAGATAAAAAATATAGAAAAGAGATGGCAAAAAAAGGCATGCAAACAGTAAAAAAAAAATATTCTTATGAAGGACAGTTGCAAGAAATAATTAGCGCTTTTTCTAGTCTTATGGAAAGAAAATAATTATAGAAATTTACTTTTCAGCATAAATATAATACCCAGAAACTTGGTTAGACTTTTTAGGAAAGATACGGTCTAGCCATAGGCCTATTTTTTCTAAATATTTAGGACTGACTAATCTTCCTGCTGTACCGAATCTACCACGTACCGCGCACAACTCGACAGACTTAAAATTCCTAAATAAATATTTTGCTCCCTCGTGTGTATATCTCCAATAGTCACTACAGTATCCAGGGTCGTTGTGATAATAATAAAGAAAAGGAACATAAAAAAGTACTTTTGCTTCTGGCTTCAGAATCCTGTAACACTCATCTACTGCTCGTATTGGGTCTTCTACATGCTCTAAAACGGCAATACAGAAAATTGCGTCTACTTCTTCATCTTTAAATGGCATTTTGTGTATGTCAGCTACAACGTCTGGTTTATAATCATCTACAACATCTGTAATTATATATTTTACCTTTTTGCTTTCTTCCAAAAGAAGATCGGCATTTTCTTTGTTAAATCTATTATTTTTACTTCTATCTATTCTGAGTCCACCGCCAATATCTACAATATATTGTTTAGTTCTAAAAATATCTAGACTTTTTTTCTCAAAAAAAAATTTCCATTCTGCTTTTTTTTCTTTCATAATCTAATATGTAAATTATAACACAGATTTTACTTTTTTTGACAAATTACAAAATACCCCATTGGGGCTGGGTGGTGAAAAAAATATTTACAGGAAATTTTATCCAATAAAATTCCAAATAAATAAAAAGGTAATCTTACAATTCCAAACAAAAAGAATGGGTGCATCAAATTCATAATTGCTGTTCCTCTGTCACCCATAGCAACTATTTTTATAATTTTAAAATTATTTTTTTTCAAAACTCTTTTTAAGCCCATACTGGTAAAATGCTGGTAATCTGTTGGCTCTGGGATTTCTTGCATACAAAATGGAGATGCTATCAATAAATTACCACCTACTTTTAAAATCCTCGCAATTTCCGACAATGTAAAATCTACATCTTCATAAATATAAATAGAGTTGAATAACAAAACAGAATCATATGTTTCATCTTTTAGTCCAAACTTTTTATTTGCATCTAAATATATTGTATTGTCACCAACTTTTATATCGGTTTTTTGATAATCTGAAGACGTGCTTTTGTTTAAATATTTTTCATAGCTAGGGTTTATTCCCGCTCCAATGTCCAAGACTTTTCCAGAAATATATTTATTATTTTTAGAAACTTCCTTATTAAAAAATATACGGCCGATTGTTTTCCCATTCCAAGTTTCTATTAAAAACCTTTTCCATGTGTATTCCATATGTTTAAATTAAATTTCTAATTATTTTTTTGATTTGTAAATAACATCCTAAATATTTTGACATATAAACTTTGAATTTCCACTTTTGTACAGCGCTATCTATAGGAAGCCTATTTAATTCATAATT
>JAYTYL010000110.1:0-2092 GCA_043742405.1 bacterium | reverse complement strand
AGAATCTGATCGAACTGCATGTTGATGATTTTGAAAAAGTGAAAGAGTTTTACAAAAATTTTGAATTTAAAATTATTTGGGAAAGGAGACCAGAAAAATTTAAAGGATATTTACTTTTGCAGACAGAAAATAATTTATTGTGTTTTTGGGGAGGGAATGCAGAAATTTATAAACATGAATATTTTGAGAAATTTTATAAACATGAGAATATGAAAAAAGGTGTGGGTGTAGAAATTGTCATTATGTATGAAAGTTTGGAAAAATTACAGAATATGTACAAAATAGCTAAAAAATTAAACTGTGTGGTTGAAGATCTAAAATTGGAAGCTTGGAATTTGTACGATTTTAGGATCACCGACCCGTCTGGATATTATTTAAGATTTACAACTGACCATAATATTTTAGATAATAAATATGCCGTTAAATAAATAAAAATATGAAAACAATAAAACAACTAATAAAAAGATTTACTCCATTTCTAACTTTGATGGAGCGAGAGATATCCAGGAATAAAAGAGTACTTGTACAGGCTCTACTTATACCTATTTTAACTGCTTCGCTTTATATCTTCGTTTTTGGGTTTGTAGTGGGAAGTAAAATAGACAATATAGAGGGAATAAAATACATTTCCTTCGTTTTTCCAGGAGTATTTTCGATGAATCTTGTAATGGCTGTTTTTGGAGCCACAAGTTTTTCTATTTATTTTATGAAATTTGGAAAAACTTTGGAAGATTTTCTGACTTACCCCATATCTTATTTAGAGCTTGTGTTGTCGCTTATCGCCAACGGCATATTTAGAGGTTTAATAATCATGGTAACACTTTCGCTTGTAGCAATAACTTTTGGTGTAAATGCTGTTGCACATCCATTTTATTTACTGCTCTATGTGCTTCTCATTTCTTTTGTATTTGGACTTTTCGGTCTAGTTGTTGGAATTTGGGCAGACAACAGTTTTGAAAAGTTTAATATTATCACTAGCTTCATAATTACTCCACTTTCATTTTTAGGAGGAGCTTTCTATTCTGTGAATATGTTGGGGGAAAATATGAAGTTCTTAGTTCGTCTGAACCCCTTGTTTTACTCAACAGATGGCATTCGTTTTGCCATGACTGGCTACCACGAAGCTCCAGTCGCTCTGGGCTTGCTTGTACTTTTTGGTATCGGAGCAGTTTCACTTTATTTGGTAGTTAGGATATTTAAAACTGGTTGGAAGCTGCGGTCTTAATGATTGTGGATAAGTAGGGTATGCATAAAAAAATTAATAGTAATATACTACTATTTGCCTTAAGAAAATTTAAAAAATTCTTAAGTATATAAATATACATATATATGAAAGATTTAGGAAATATTACTTGGTGGTTAATGGTGGCAGGAGCTGTAAACTGGGGACTTGCACTTTTTGGTTTGAATTTAGTGACTTCGATACTCGGTGGAGTACCAATTCTTGTTACTGTAGTTTATGCACTTATTGGTCTTTCTGGAGTTTATGCCTTGGCTGAAAAATTTGGAATGGTCTAGTTTTTACAAAAACAAAAAACACGAGAAAATTCTCGTGTTTTTTGTTTTGAGTGGTATAATCATTTTATGATTAGTCAACAAATAAAAAACAAGTGGAAGAAAATTATAATAGCAATCGGTGTAATTATTGTTTTAATAATAGTATTACTATCTCTTCCAAGTTTTCTAAACTTATTTGTAAGTGACATTGCTCCGATAGACGATTCAGATTTAAGTTTGAAAGTTGTCACTATTTCTGACAGTGATAATGCGTATTTTGACTTAGCAAAACTAGAAAAAACAATATACGAACCCGAAGGGAAGTCACAAATTATTCTCGATATGTTTGCTGGCAAAACATGGAATGATAAAATCGCAGAAGAAATAATATCGCGCAATTCACAAGCTTTTGGTTATTTTGCCGAGGCGGCACACAGGTCAAAATTTCAAGACCCGGCTTTGGCTAATCCTGCAAATATTACCCCAAACATTGTTGCACCACCAATGAACAGTTGGCGTCGAATGGCACGCCTTAGTGCTATACGAGCTATGTATTTGGCGAAACAAGGAAAAGACAAAGAGGCAATGGTCGAAG
>JAYTYL010000109.1:0-1633 GCA_043742405.1 bacterium | reverse complement strand
ACCTTTTCACTTCCACCTTTTAAAATAGCAACAACCTTTCTTTTGCTGGTGGAAATAATGTCTGTATGAATTGCCGAGTAGTTGTAACCGATATTTTCAAACTCTTCTTTTTTCATACTTTTAATATCAAGTGTATAGGTACCCAAACATGAATTCCCCAGCGCAATGTGGGTATTCCCCTCTTTTCCTCCCATGTTTTCGTCGTACAAAGTCTCGGCCATGAATTTTGTAATTCTGGAAAGTCTGCCATCAGTAAGTGAGAACTCTCCCACCTTATCGGCATTTTTACTCTTAACCATTTCTTTTAAGATTTTATAGCCACATTTGGCAGAAAATTTTACCACTTTCCCTTTAACAAATTCTAATTTTATTCCTTCTACTTTATTTCCCAAGTAATAAAGTGGTTGGTTAAAATTTATAAAACCCTCTGTAAACCTAGTGTCGGGCGAGGTAAATATTTCAAAAGAAGGAATATTGCAACCACTTCCGACGAGCCACTGCCTGTTTTGACCCAAACGGATTTTTAAATCTACATCTGCGCCTGTTACATGCAAATAGTCAATTTTCTTAGAAAGTTTATTCGACTTGTTTTTTATATTATCTACTTCTTTAAAAGTTTTTTTCCACTCTTTTATTGGCTCTTTTTTATCTAAAAAGCAAGCTTTTACAACCTGGTCCCAATATTGTTTTAATCTTAGCCCAGCTTCTTTGGCCACACCAAGCGCCGAGTACAGACACAAAGTCCAATACATTTTACCTTGGTTTTCTTTTTCTGTTCTCCATTACTTGAAACTTGCTTTGGTGGTTTATTCATGAATTCGGTGCTTATATTAATTTTATTACTTAATGATTATACGTCCGCTTGGAAGTATTTGCAAACTACCCTGTAATAAGTTAGTATAAGGCTATGAACAACGCTGACTTAACCGACGAACAAATAGCACTTTTAGTGCAAAATGGCGACAAAAATGCCTTTGGTGTTTTAATAGAAAGGTACGAAGCCAAAATGAAAAGGTACGCTTTCCGCTTTTTCCGTGAAAAAGAAGAAATCACCGATTTAGTCCAAGATGTGTTTATAAAAGTCTATGTCAATTTACAAAGCTTTGACGTAAACCAAAAGTTCAACTCCTGGATTTACCGTATTGCACACAATGAATATGTCAACAAAATAGCCTGGAAATCTATCCGCAAATTAGTACCACTAGACAGTGACGAGCTCATACCACTAGCAATATCTGCACCAGAAAATGTCATGCGTGATGCCATAGAGAAAAATGAAAAAGAGGTTATGGAAAAATATTTGTCAGAGCTTGACGAAAAGTATAGAACGCCAATCATCATGTTTTACTATGAAGACATGAGTTACGACGAGATAAGTGACATTTTACAAATACCAAGCAACACAGTGGGTGTTAGAATAAAAAGAGGAAAAGACAAATTAAAAAAAATAATACAAAAAAACTAAAAGCATGAAAGAAAAAATTTTGGAAAAGATAAATAGTTCTGAAGTGAAAATGACTTCTAAAAAGTTTTTTGCTTTACGATGGTTGACCACATTTCTATTTGCTATATTTTTTGGAATCTTAGCAATTTATATTTTTGCTTATATTGTATTTTTGTTTGTCGACTCTGG
>JAYTYL010000108.1:0-3178 GCA_043742405.1 bacterium | reverse complement strand
TTTGTACTACTCTTCCATTATTTATTTTTGGTTTAATGTTTACAAGGGAATCATATTCTATCTGCTTCTCTCCATTTTCTAGATACCGAATATTAAAACCCCAAATATTTACATGTTTGCCACCTAAGCCTGTGAGCATTTCACAGCTTTCCATATGGTAGTCACCACCAACGGCAACTTTTCTATTTTCCAAGTCCACAGTGCCCTTCAAAAAATCAAAATACCAAATTGCAGAAAATTCTTTTATATCATCTATATTTACTTTTTTATCTAAGATTTTTATTTGCTTATCTAACATCGATAGGTATTATAACATTTTAAAATCCACTTTGCATTTCGAGCATCTTGGCATAATGACCACCCAAACTCAAAAGCTCGGCATGGTTGCCATCTTCAACTATTTGGCCATTTTCCAATACCAAAATTCTGTCAGCTTTTTTTACTGTTTGCAGGCGGTGAGCAATAATTATTGTTGTGCGTCCTTTAAAAAGTTCTTCCAGACTTTTAGAAATTGTGTCTTCAGAAAAAGAGTCCAGCGCCGAAGTAGGCTCGTCTAAAATAATTATTTCTGGGTTTTTCAAAAAGAGTTTAGCTATTGCCAAGCGCTGGCGCTCACCACCGGAAAGCCGAATTCCCTTTTCACCAATTTGTGTTTCCAAACCATATTTCGTTTGAAAAATAAATAAACATTCGGCCTTTCTAAGTGCTTCTAGAATTTCTTCCTCGGAGACTTTTTCAGAAACTGCGTACAACAAATTTTCTCTAATAGTACCATCAAAGACCATTGGCTCCTGGGTCAAATAGCCAATATATTTATAATAGCTTTTTAAAGAGATTTCGTTCAGGTTTTGCCCATCTACCAGAATTTCGCCAGAGTTTTGCCCATCTACTTTTAGATACCCAGAAATTAGTTTGGCAATAGTAGTTTTCCCACTCCCCGACCTTCCCACTAGCGCCACTTTTGTTCCAGCTTCTATTTTTAGATTGAAATTTTCAAGCACACGTCTTCGCGTTTGTTTTTCCTCCATACCATATTTTTTTTCCACCTCCTCACTTTTCTCCTTTTCTTTTTTCATATTTTTGTCGTCAGTATCGTACCCAAAGTATACATCATTTATCAAAACCTCTCCACCCTTATGCACAAACTTTTTTCCAGTCTCATAATTTTTAATTTGTGGCACATTGTCAATAAAGTCCCAAAAAGCTTTTATCTGTGGAAAATGTTCAAAAATCTGCTTTATTATCCACAATGATGAGTAAAGAGTAAAAGCAAATCTAGTAGAAAAATAGACAAAGGGGAGTAAGATAGAGAGATTAATATCAATGTTTTTATTTAAAATAATAAACAAAATAATTCCCAGAAAAGGCAATAACGTACCTGTTCCAGAAATGAAAATGTCTGAAAGAAAATCGTATTTTGCCATCTTTTTAGCTTGCACAAGTCCAAGCTTATTTTGCCTTATTAATCCTTCCATTTCACTTTTTTCTTTTCCAGAGAATACTATTTCTTGTCTAGACATTATTATTCTTACGGAATTATCATTTTTTACATCATCAATCTCATTTTCTTTTTCTTGAAAGAAAAATTGTATCTTCCTGAAGTAGTAATAAAATATAGTTGAAAAAATAAGTGCCAAGATAAAAAATAGAATGAAAATATTTCCTAGCTGGAAAACAATATAAAAACCAGTTACAACTCCTAAAATAGTTTTGGGAATTTGATATAAAATTTGCCAATTTGCTTCGCTCCAAGCATACATACCCTTTTGTATAATTGACTGGACTTTGCCCGTGCCAATCATTTCAATATTTATAGCCTCCTTCAAGATTGTCTTTTCTCTGTACTTTTTTTCTAGAAATATTTTATATGCATATTTTGCTTCAAAATCCCAATACCTTAAAAACAAATGGATAGTCCAAATACACAAATACATAAAGATAAATATCACAGAGTAGTTTAGTAATTTTTCACTATCATTTTTTTGTAGCAGATTAATAAAAAAAGGTATTATAAGTAGTGGGGATAGGTCGAACCACAAATACCCCAGAGTGCTCTCCGTAAGGAGTTTGGTGCTCTTTTTTTTATTATCTAAAACTGGCTCGAAAAAGCGTTTTAAAAAGTTGAAGTGTTTCTTAAAATTCATTTCCCTATTATATCACTCTCATACCCAAAATTTACATTTTTAAATTCTATTGTCCCTCCTTTATGCACAAACTTTTTTCCAGTCTCATAATTTTTGATTTGTGGGACATTGTCAATAAAGTCCCAAAGCTTTTTGATATCTGGAAAGTTGTCTAGGATTACATAAACAAAAGAAACAAATTGCCATATCATATTTGACATTTTAGAACTAAAATATATAAAAGAAACCAAAACTGCTATCGTTGCTGGACTTGGGTTTACGTTATAAAAGTGTAAATAGAGAGATGTGCCCCCAAACGGGAGAATCAAAAATAAAACTTCAGAAGGTACCACAGAAAAGGCACCGTATTTGTCGGTTTTTTTGCCAATTTCAAATTCTCTTGTTTTCAAATCATATAACTTTTTAGTTTCGTCTTTGATTTTGTTGGAAAACAAAATCTCGGTGCGCGACATTATAGATCTCACGGAATTTGCATTGAATTCATTCCGAATGTCTTTTTGAATTAAATCCAATTCAAACTTTTTTATTCTAAAATAAACCAGAACAATCGATGCGAAAATTAGTAGAAAAAAATACAAAAATAATAACTCATAGTTAATTTGCAGAATTACATAAACTCCAAGAGAGACTGTTACAACAATTCTGGAGATGTACCAAATTGAATCATTTGTGACTCGTGCCCAAGTTTGCAACCCATTATCAACTATGGACTGAATTTTACCTGTTCCAGTTTTCTCAAAATATGAGTTATTTTTTGTCAGAATTATGGGCCTGTATTTGTCTTCCAACACTGACCAGAACCGCCTATGTGAATACCAATACCAACCTCGCATCGAAACTCGAACTGCAAAAGAAATACAGATAGCTACAGTAAAGAAAATAGACAGTTTATAAATTCCCAAAAGATTGTTTTGTTGTAAATATGAAATCAAAATTGGAATACATAAAATTGGCAAAATATCAAAATAAAAGGCATTTATCATGGTGCCAAAAAAAGATTTCAATGCTTCATTTTTGTCTAGAATAGCTGGCTC
>JAYTYL010000107.1:0-2129 GCA_043742405.1 bacterium | reverse complement strand
TTTCTATTTGCAACTAGAATCATATTCCAATTATATCACAACTGTTAGCTTGCTGAAAAACTAATAATTTAATATACTATAACTATGAATCCAAATCCATCCCAAATAAAAATTGAATCTCCAAAAAACATTTTTGAAACTGGTCCTTTGCCAAAAGAGTTTGACTCTGTACCTGAATTAAATTTTATTTTTACAGGTACGCTGATAGATGATGTGCCAAATAAAACATGGGATCCAAAATTTTTACAAAAAATTGCGGGGGTTAAAAGTAAATTTCCCGATAGATACAAAAGTTATGTTGATGATGTAGTTAATATGTTAAGATCTCCAATTAGATATAAAATAAACACTGAAGTTGTATTTGATTATTTTAAAAAATTACCTAAGGAGAAACAAAAAACAGGGACAATGATCGAAACCAGTGATGAGGAATTTGATGAATTAATGGGTAAATATAATTATCATATGTTTAGAGCTTTGGAACAGTCTTTGTTGCCAGAACATCCAGGAATACAAGCTCTGGTCAGCCGACAAAGAATAGCTTCAGCAAGTGTACTTATTGCAGTTACACCATTTGAATATATATTTCACATGGTAGACACTTTAGGACTAACTATTAACCCAAAGACTAAAGAACAATTTCTGGATCTTAAAAATAAGATAGATGAAATTTTAGCAAAGAGAGATCTGGAAAGAGAAGGTGAAATTAATTTTAATAATGCGTATTCATCATCACTTCCGACAGAGGAGAGAGATATTCTAGTTCATGAAGTTTCAGAAGCAGTTGTGGATTTCTTTAATAATTTTGATGTGTCTTAGCGAGAGAAAAAATTTTGAGTTTTTCTTTTTGTAACTTATAATCTGGAATGGTTTTTGCAACCAAAGCCCAGAAATTTTCACCATGGTTCATTTCTTTTAAATGGCAAAGTTCGTGTGCGACCAAATAATCTTGAGCAACACTATCCAGATAAACTATTTTATAATTAAAACTTAAATTCTTTTTGGAACTACAACTTCCCCATCTAGTCTTGGTATTTTTTATAGAAACTTTCTTATATGGAAAATTATAAAACGTGTTTAGCTTGGCTATTTTTTCACGTACTACATGTCTTGCTTGTTCTTTATAGTTCAAATACTCGACTCTGCTTTTTTCTTTTTCTATTTTAGTTTGTTTTTTCCTAACCTTAATTATTCTCCAGAAAAATTTCATGATTTTTATAGTATACTTTAAATCAATTAAATATATAACAAATTATATGACAATTATTTACACTTATTTACTATCTTTGCCGGTTGTATTTCTCTTTGACATGTTGTGGCTAGGTGTATTTGCAAAAGACTATTACCAAAAAATGATGTCGCCACTTGTCGCGATAGAGTTCAACTGGTTGGCGGTTCCAGCATTTTATTTACTCTATATTGTTGGTGTATTTATATTTGCTGTTTACCCTGGGGTAATGGGTGGAGGCTTGCAAAAGACACTAGTAATGGCAGCACTGTTTGGTTTCTTTTGCTATATGACTTACGACCTTACCAACCTAGCAACTCTTAAGAATTGGCCACTACAGCTTGTAATAGTGGATATACTTTGGGGTATTGTACTTTCCACCTTTACTGCCTACGCAGCCTACAATATTTACTTTTGGCTAAAATAATATGTTTGTAAATTTATTGACGTCTATATTTATTGTAATCCTACTCTACATAACTTTTGGTTTTGTAATTTCTGTTTTCTTACACCGAAATGACATTGCAGATGTGATGTGGGGACCAGGAATTTTTCTAGTAGTACTTACAAGCTACGTTAAAACTCCGCTTGACACCCACTACACTTTCCCACTTTTAGTTCTAGTATTCTTTTGGGCGATGCGGATATTTTTACACATTGGAATTCGTTTTTGGAATAAAGCAGAGGAGGACTTCCGCTACAAAATCTGGCGGGAAACTTGGAAATATTTTTATTTACGCTCTTACTTTCAAATATATTTACTGCAAGGTTTTTTTATGATCTTAGTCGGCTCGAGCTTAGCTTTTGCTTTTCATATGACTTCCACTGTACAAAGCAATATTTTTATTAGTTTCTTTTATAACTTAGGAATTATTATTTCCATTTTTGGTTTAACTTTTGA
>JAYTYL010000106.1:0-4190 GCA_043742405.1 bacterium | reverse complement strand
GTATTTATTTCTATTAATTTAGGGCGATCATTCTCAATATGAAAGTCGTAAGATATAAAAATACCTTTTATTTTTTCATTTGTATATTCACAATTTTCTGAAAACTTAGCTTCTATTTTTTGTATAATTTCTTTTACAATCTGAAAATTATTTGACGACAAATCAACTTCTAAGCCAGAGAAAACGTTTTGTGTAAATAAATAATTTTTATCTTGCATATCTTACATATTAAGCATAAGAATGATCATTATAGCCATCAAAAAGTTTTCTGTAAATGTTGCCCAGGTCATTGGAATATGGAAAAGTGTCCCCATACAAACACACCTTATTTCGTCTTTATTTATTATGACTTTGTAGGCAGAGTACATTCCAAGTGCAGAGATGATTAAAACTAAAACATTTTGGGAGAGGTACATAAATCCTGCCAAATAAAGTGTTCCTAAAAATATTTCAAGAAATGGAAACATATATCCATAATTCAAAAACTTTTTGGCGATTAAATCATAGCTTGCAAAACCTATTGTAAAACCTTTCAAATCAATTAGCTTTAATCCACCAAAGGTTATGAGAAATAGCCCCATCCAGTCCATCATATACAACATCCAATTAAAACCATCTAGTTGTCTTAAGGACGCAAACAAAGTAACTAGTCCGATGATAGAAATCAAAGGAAATAATTCTTTTAAGTGATAAAGGAAATCTTTCTTAGGTATTGTTACTGGTAAATCTACTTTTATAGAATTTGTAGTTTTGTGATGTTCGCAGTAAAAGTGATCTGTACCAGCTATAGTTTCTTTAAACTCACCATCCATAGAACATTTTTCACATTTATTTATTTTTGTATTTTGCATATATTTTAATGATTATCTATTTGAGTTGTGGCTTCACCGTGATGATTTGCACCGAACAAGATGTCATCAAATACATGGTTTGAAAGCAGTATCAAAGTTATTGAAAATATAAAAATTGCGACTACATTCTTTGTTTTTAGCGCAAGTCTATCTTTCAAGAAAAAAGTAATGTAGGTAATAATTGCCCCAAGACCAAGTAACCAGCCAGCATATGACGGATTATCAAGATAATGTTGCACTCCGCCAGAAAGGAAACCAGTGGCAAATGATAGTCCGGTTATTATGGCAAGGTAATTCAAGTTTATTTTTTGCCCATTTGCTTTGGCTTCTCGTACATTTCCAATCATCATTAAAACTAATCCGAGAAGCATTAAAACTATATATCTTGTAACTCCATTTTGGAGCGTGCCAATATGCACTACCGAGCCTGAAATAAGGGCTACGCCCAAATACTTGGCAACATATGTAAAGTAGTCTTTGTCTTCTTTTGATAAGGTTATTCTATTGAGCATGTATTATTTTCTATTTTTTCAATTTATATACTTTGATAATTTCTTTTTGCATTTTGTCCTGTATTTTTTTGTCACTGTTTTTTTGAGTATAAAAACAGTGGTGTAAATGGCTCTCTAGCATTTCATCCTCAAGAGAGGAGATTGCGCTTTTAACGGCGCTAGTCTGTGTGATTATATCTATACAATATTTGTCTTCTAAAATCATTTTTTCAATACCCTTCAACTGACCAACAATTCTATTCAGTCGGCTTGTAATTTTTTTATTATCTTTATTTAGTCCATGCATATATTTTGAGTATATACCCCCATAGGGTATATGTCAAGTCGCCAGTTCAATAATTAAATGCATGAGCAGTTAAATTGGCTAGGAATGCATGCTATACTTTTTTTGGTTGTAAATAAAATTAATTACAATTACATTAACCAAAAAAAGATAAATTATATGTATACATTTAAAATCATTAAAAACAAAAAGGGTGAGTTCCGGGTACAATTTTGCTATCAAAAACAAGTCATATTCTGGACTGAAAACTACACAAGGAAACCAAGCGCTAAAAAAGCAATTGAAAACCTAATCAAGAATGCATCCAAGGCAAAAGTAGAAGAGGTAGACGAAAATACACCCGCACCTGCTAAAAAAGTAGCTGCGAAAAAGGCCGCTCCTGGAAAAAAAGTAGCAATTGTAACTACCGCTAAATAGTATCTACTCATAAATATAAACTGCCCTAGCCTCAAAAAAGCTAAGGCTTTTATATTTTTTGTGTTTTTTCTATGCCTTCGAGCATGACTCTTTTCGGATAAGGTATTACTACTTTGTTTTCTCTAAATAATTTTAGGAGTTCGAAGCGGATATCTGATAAAATATTTTCTGAATTAAAAAGTTCTTTCATCCAAAAACGAATTTCCAAAAGTACACCATTTTCCTGGAACTCTTTAATAATAATTGTTGGCAGTGGATCTTGGTCTACCTTTTCATTACTTAAGACAGCTTCTGTCATAAGCTTTTTTGCTAACTCCATGTCCGAGTTGAACTCTACTGAAATATGAATCCTAAACCTTACCGAGCCTTTGTCTCGCATCAGTGAACGCACTCCGTTCGAAAGAAGTTTGCTGTTCGGGACTATATAACGTTCGTTATCTATAGATTCTAAAATAGTGGCACGCAATCCGATTTGGATGATTCTGCCTTTCATTTTCATTTGTGCGCCTGGTATATCTGTCTGCATGACATCTCCATAGTTAACATTTTTATCTATAAGAAGAATAATTCCCGATATCAAATCCACAAATAGTTGTTGCAGACCAAACCCCAAACCCACCAAAAGTGCCGTAGAACCAACAAACAAGTAAGTCAAAGAATAACCGACAAGAGAAAAAACCGAAGAGATTGTAAAGACTGTTATTATATAACCTGCTAGTTGCAATAATATTCTGCTCTGTGCTTTTCTTAGTTTGTTTCTCCTAACCTGAATGTTAACTAAAAATGTAAGTAGTAAATAAGCTGCATATGCACAAACAAAAATTATGATAATAATAACAACATCTGAAAAAGTTATTTTTAGATTTGCAAAATTTGCCACCTGGGTGTCTGAAATGGGTCCTAGTACTTTTTCTGTTAAAACATCAATCATATTCATAGTCTAACTAACATATCATATATTTACTTTTTTCTCAAATACATTACAATATATCTCCGTTTTGCGGCACGACCGTTTATTTTGTGGGCAAAACTTCTTTCTATTTTGTCTATATCAAAGTCAGATTTGTAGAAATCTAAGAGCTCATCTTCACTTGGTACGTGTTCAAAAATCCCGATTGTAGGATGTATGTAGGAATTCTCTTCTCCTACATTCTCACTTTTACTTTGCCCAAATTCCCGAATCATATTTTTAGAATGAACATCGTCGTCTCGCAAAAGCGATTTCAAAAAATAATAGGAACCAGAACTCAGAACTCTCAAAACTTCAGACTTAAAGAAGTCTCTTTCGCTTTTTCGTAAAACGTGAGAGGCAACTGCATCTATTACCAAGTCTACACTTCCATCTGGAAGAGGTATTTTTTGATTTAGATTTTGCGCAACAAATTCCAACCCAGGCGTGCGCTTCGCGCACGCCTTTTTAATAGCCACTGCCGACAAGTCAAACCCTAAACCCTTTACCCCAAAAACTTCATTGAGATAAAAAAGATTGCGCCCATTTCCACAACCAGCATCGACTACAAAAGTTTTTTTATTGAGAATATTTTGCCCCTTATATTCACGCGCAAGCCAGCGTGTAAATTTCAACAAATCTTCCGAGGGAGAGGAGGACAAATTAAAATTTACTCCTCCTTTCCCCTCTTCATCTTCATTTTCTGCATATTCTTTATTCCAAAAATCTTTTATTACCTTGTTCTTTTCGTCTTTATAATTTTTAAATTTTCTTTTTGCTTTGTGTGGGTCCCCTAAAAATCTTTTTCCATTTTTCATATTTATTAACTTTCTAAACTTATTAATCTTGCAAATTTCATTGAAAATGGGTTCCCATAGTTTCGAAGAATTTCTCTTTCTTCGTCCAAAATATGGGGAATATTTTCAGTCAAATTTCGAACAACATACCACTCTTCTTTTTCTACAAAACTTGTAGAAAAGTTTAGGATTTCATCGACAATTTTTAAAGTTTTATTTTTAAAAAATTCAAAATGTTTTTGGTTGCCAACAGAAAAAGCGTCAATCGCCCTATTTACTTCTGGCTCAAAATTTGCTTGATAAAATAATAAATTTTTTTTCATAAATTATAAATCTATAAATTCCAAGACCAATTTCTCGATTTCTAATCTTAATTCTTCA
>JAYTYL010000105.1:0-4488 GCA_043742405.1 bacterium | reverse complement strand
TATGTCAGTAAAAATATCATAACCTTCTCTATTTATGTCACCAAATATTTGTTCAACTGAGCCAACAAATTTATCGTGATTAAAAAATTTATTAGCTGTAGCCCCATCAAAGCCAGAATGTTCTGCATAAGCTTTCATAGAATGATTATAGTAAACACTATTCCGAAACAATTCTTGAATACTGCTACCAGAAAGGCCACCTGGACTCAATTTCATCTGAAAAAGCCGACACATTAATTCAAGTTCTTTGTTATAAAATTTTGAATCAAAATGGTAAATTGGATTATCTAGGCCGGAAAAAAACGTTGATAATACATGGCTAGATTGAGACGCGTTAAGTAAAGGTACAGCTACAGTTTCAACTAAGTTTGCTAAAGTTTTGACTGTTGAACCTGTTCCAACAACAGGAGCACTGGCAATACCTGCTAAAACCTCTAAGAATCTCCTTCTTGTTGGCTTAAAAAAATCATTTTTGCCTGGTCCTTCGTTTGTCATAAAAATTATTTGGTCAATCTCGTTGAAACCACTTCCCAGTCTATGTGTGCAAATATACTTTCTAAATAGCTAGCGCGGTCGGTGCCAAAATCTTTTATATAGGAATGTTCAAACATATCTACACAAAGAATAACTTTTACATCTGCCATCATCCCCGCATCATGTTCATTGACCCAAGTATTTATAAGTTTCCCAGTTTTGTTGTCTTGGACCAGCATCGCCCAGCCCATACCACGCATTTTTGCAATTGCAATGAAATCATCTTTTAAATTTACAAAAAACTTTTGAGCCTCTCCCTCTCCTTCGGAGAGGGCTGGGGTGAGGCCATCAAAAAACAATTCATGCAAGAGCATACCATTGTACTCCCAGCCAAACCTCCTGTGTAGCTCGTTCCACTCCGGGGAATTCTTTTCTAGTTTTTCTAATTTTTCAACCAAAATATTTAGATTATTTACATAACCTTCGTAAAGCTTAAAATGCATGCTCATTGCACCATTACTAATTTCCCCTATATTTTGCAAATGTACATAATTTTTTATTTCGTATTTCATATATTTATCTATATTTACAGTTTAGCATATTTCTCAACAATGTCTTTTAATGTTTTAACAAAATAATCAATTTCTTTTTTAGTATTATTTTCACTTAGTGATACTCGTATAGTTTCTTTAGCTGCCAGTGGCTCGCCGATACTTTTCAGAAAGTTTGAGCCAGAATTTTCTAATATAGAACATGCTGAAGCGGTAGAAACACTGACACCTTTTGCATCTAGGCGCAGCAGCAACTCTTCGCCTAAAATATTTGGCACACGAATAAGTAAAATGTGTGGCGCACAATTTTCAAAATAACTATTGTGTTTGAACTTTGTATCCCCAAATATTTCTATTTGCACTTTTGCGTTGTCCTCTCCTTTCAAAGGAGGGTTAGGGAGGATTTTGCTTATCAAATAATTCCGAAGCTCAAATACATATTTTCTATTTTTATTTACTAGTTCCACATTTCTCACCTCTTCTAGCTTATTTCCAAAAAGTGAAATGGCTGCTAAATTTTCCGTTCCACTTCTTATTCCCTCTTCTTGTCCACCGCCAGAAATAATAGAAAAAAGTTTTGTACCACTTCGAACATACAATGTTGCCACACCGGAAACTCCAATTTTACTTCCACCAAAACTCATGCCATCTACACCCAAATTACCAACATCGAAACTTTCATATTTTACAGCCTGAGTTGCATCTATAAATATTTTTGGCATTCCACTATTCCAATTTTTTTCTTCTATTTTTTGTTGCCAAAATTCTCGGACTGCTAGAACTATTTTTCTTACTTCTTGCACAGTCCCAAGTTCGGAAGAAACGTAGGAAAAACAAATTAGTTTTGTATTTTCTTGCAAATTTTTTAAAATTTCTTCTACTTTCAGTTTGCCTATTTTGTCTGGAATTATATATGTAACTTCTAATGCATCACCTATTAAAAGTTTAGAATTTTCTACTACTTCAGTAATAGCTGAGTGGTCGCTTTTCGAATATATGACGTGGGCCTTTTCGCTACGCGAAAAGGCCCCAAAAAGTATGCCTTTTATAAAAATATTATTAGCCTCGGTAGTAGATGCAGCAAAATACACATCGGCACTTTGTGCATGCATTACCCGCGCAACTTTCTTTCTAGCTTCAACAAGTTTTTCTTTGGCTTGTTCACCCTCAAAATGTATCGACGAAGGATTAACACCACTTGCATTATCAAAGAATATTCTTTTATTTTTGAAGGGGTATTTGAATTTAAACATCTAAAAATATTATAGCAAATTTCTTAAAAATATGATAGAATATGAGAAATGTCAAACACGAAAACAAACATAAAAAGACGAGCCCCGATAGTAGCAGTAGTTGGGCATATTGACCATGGAAAGTCTAGTCTTTTAGACTTTATCCGCAAATCCAAAGTCGTTGATGGCGAAGCTGGGGGTATCACCCAGCACATTGCAGCTTATGAAGTAGAGTGGAGGGACACAAAAATAACTTTCTTAGACACTCCTGGTCACGCAGCATTCTCAAGCATGCGCGAACGCGGCGCTCAAATAGCCGACATTGCTATTTTGGTTGTATCTGCAGAGGATGGTGCCAAAGCGCAGACAAAGGAGGCTTATGAGACTGTTGAAAAAGCAGGTCTACCAGTAATTATAGCTATCAATAAAATAGACAAACCGCAAGCAAATATTGAAATGGTAAAAAACTCACTCGGACAAATGGGAATACTTTTAGAGACTTGGGGCGGGACAATTCCCTATGTACCAGTGTCAGCAAAGATAGGAACTGGAATAGATGAACTTTTAGATTTAATAGTTTTGCAATCAGAAATAATAGACCTTAACTACAATGAAAATGAAATAGCCTCTGGGGTTGTCCTAGAATCTTTTGTGGACAGTAAACGTGGAAACTCTGCAACACTTATTTTGAAAAAAGGCGCTATCCAAAAAGGTTCGATTGTTCAGAGTGGAGCTTCGATAGCACCAACTAGAATAATGGAAAACTTTTTAGGAAATGCAGTTACAGAAGCTGTAGCAGGTCAAGCAATAAAAGTTGTAGGCTTTGATACTGTCCCCAACGCTGGAAATATATTTAAAACATTTCTTAAAAAAAGTGACGCTGAAAATGCGCAAGGAGAAGCAAGTTTAAAAATAAGAGCAGAGAAGATGCAGGACAATAGCCACGAGGAGTATTTATTTATGGATGAAAATATTTATGTAGTTCCGGTAATAATTAAAACCGATGTTATTGGAACTCTGGAGGCTGTAGTAAAAGAAATAGAGAAGATAGAAATTGAGAATGTTAAAATAAAAATAATCAGTAGAGGTGTAGGTCCTGTAAATGAAAAGGACATTCACATGGCAGTGGCAGACAAAAACTCTTGCATTATTGCATTCCACACGACTGTAGACAAAAAAGCCAAAGAGATGTCGGAAATTCACAGCATTAAAATAAATAGCTTTGACATTATTTATAAACTGGGAGAATGGTTGGAAGAATTTTCTAAAAATGCAAAACCAAAAAAAGAAATAGAAGAGGTTGTTGGTTCACTAAAAGTTATTCGTGTGTTCAACCGCTCGAAAGATTCTCAAGTTATAGGTGGAAAAGTTTATACAGGATTTTTAAAAAATAAAAGCATGGTGCAGATTGTAAGGCGCGACGTGGTACTAGGTAAAGGGCGTATTGTAGAGCTCCAGCAATTCAAACAGCAAATTGCAGAAGTAAAAGAAGGAGGAGAGTGCGGGCTTATGATAGACTCTAAGTACGATATAGCAGAGGGAGACTTTATCCAAATGATAATTAAGAAATTTGCATAAAAAAATAGCTAAAATATATGGCAATAACAAAATCTCTACACCCTCACAGACGTGAACAAATGACAGAATTTCTGAAAAATTGTGCTGGCGATTTCTTTGTACGTAACACTTCTGGCCATTCCATGATAACTGTCACAAATGTTTGGATAGACCCTGAAATAAAACATGCCGACATCTACATCTCTGTGTTGCCCGATTCCAAATCCAACGCAGCCCTCAACTTTGCAAAGAGGCAACGCACAGATCTTCAAAAATATTTTGCTAGTCGTGTAAAATTAATACACTTACCTTTTTTAGAAATACTCCTAGACCCAAGTCCGAAAATTTACGACAAGCTAAATGAAATTAATATTAAGTAATTTTTTAGTAGTGATGCTTGGATTTTTTGGATTTGCACAAAATGTACAATTTCAAGATTATCAAACCCAAAATATATTTATTAACAATTCACAGCTGAAAGTTTACATTGCAGACACAGAGACAAAAAGAGAGTTCGGGCTTTCAAACTCTACTAAGCTTTCCAATGCTGAAGGCATGCTTTTTATCTTTGCGACACCTACTAAACAAATTTTTTGGATGAAAGATATGAATTATGACTTGGATATAGTGTGGATAGACAAAGACTGGCGCGTGTTGGGCTTCGCCCAACACGC
>JAYTYL010000104.1:0-5108 GCA_043742405.1 bacterium | reverse complement strand
ATACAAGAAAGTCTCGGTGATTATAACAGGGGAGAATTTACAATTAGTAGTCTAGAAGACTTTGTCAAAGAGACAAAAAAAGAGACAAAAACTGGCTACTACTACAATCTTTTTTCATTCAGAAATGTATTAAAAAAACAGAAACAAAATTGACACCAATCAAAAAAAGAGCGGTTACCCGATCTCTTGCCGGTGGTGGGATGAATTTTCCCACCACCTTTCGCTTTTATTTTTTTCTGGTGTCCCACCAGATTTTTCTTATCGTTGGCAATGCAGCCCCTACTGTTACCAATAGTATGAACTCCATTGCCTTTATAGGCACAATTCCTATGTATTCGGTTTCTGCATGCCTAATACCCTCCATAATGTACAATAAGTAGAAAGCTATAGAAATTATTACTAAACTAAATGCTTTTTCCATTTGGGGGTCTCCTTTTTTCTAATTTGGGAAAGCAAATTATAATGTATATAATGTATATTGTCAAGGGTGTTAAATATAGTGATTTTGTAGTAAAATAGGAAGAGAAAAATTAAAAAATAAGTATATGTTGCATTCAAAACTGTTTTTAAAAACTAAAAAAGAAGCACCAAGCGATGAGGTTGCAAAGAACGCGCAGCTACTCATTCGTGCTGGGTATATTTATAAAGAGATGGCAGGAGTTTATGCGTATTTACCAACTGGACTACGTGTGATAGAAAAAATAAAAAAAATTGCTCGCGAAGAGATGAATAAGTATGGTGGCCAAGAAATGCAAATGACAACTTTACAGAGTAAAGAGCTTTGGGAGAAAACAGACAGGTGGAATTCGGAGCTGGTAGATATCTGGTTCAAGTCAAAATTAAATAATGGATCGGAAGTTGGATTTGGCTGGTCTCATGAAGAACCATTTGTAAATATGATGGCGCAATATGTACAGAGTTATAAAGACCTACCTGTTTACGTTTATCAATTTCAACAAAAATTACGAAACGAGGAAAGAGCAAAAAGTGGAATTATGCGTGGGCGCGAATTTTTAATGAAAGACCTGTACTCTTTTACGAAAGATAATGAGGATCATGAAAAGTTTTATAAGCAAATGATAGAAGCTTATATAAATTTTTATAAAAGAATTGGTATAGGCGAGGAGACATTTCTTGTCGCTGCGAGCGGCGGAGCATTCACGCAAAACATTTCTCACGAGTTCCAGACTATTACCGACGCGGGAGAAGATATTATTTATGTAGACAGAAAAAGCATGACAGGTGTAAATAGTGAAGTTATTGAAGACGAGCTTGCTCTACAAAAAGTAGGACTAGCAAAAGAGAATTTAGAGAAAGTCAAAACTTCTGAAGTTGGAAATATTTTTTCATTTGGGGGAGAAAAATCAGAAAAGCTTGGACTACATTTCAGTGAAAGTGATGGCACAAAAAAACCTGTAATACTTGGGAGTTATGGAATTGGGATTACTCGTGTGATGGGTGTGTTGGTGGAAAAGTTTGGCGATGACAAGGGACTGGTATGGCCAAAAGCAGTAGCTCCATTTGATATTGAAATTATTTCTTTGCATAAAGAAAAGACTGACGAAATATTTAAAGCCAGCAAAGATATTTATGAAAAACTAGAGAAAAATTTTGAGGTTTTACTGGATGACAGAGAGGCTAGTGTGGGTGTAAAATTAAATGACGCTGACTTATATGGCATACCAATGCAAATAATTGTTGGTCATAAAGGTTTGGAGAGGGGTGTGGTTGAAGTTAAACTGAGAAAGACAGGAGAAATTGTTGAATTGAATGCAAATCTTGGTAGAGAAGAATTTAAAAAAGAAATAGAGAGTCTATGGCAAAAAGTATTTTAGATTTTTTTTCAAATAAGATTGGCATTGATTTGGGGACTGCCAACACTCTTGTTTATTTGGGAGGGAAAGGAATTGTAATAAATGAGCCCTCGGTGGTAGCTGTAAACACCAAAACCAACTCAGTAGTTGCGGTTGGGAAATTGGCCTATGACATGCTAGGGAAAACACCGACTCATATAAAAGCTGTGCGACCAATTCTCGACGGCGTGGTTTCTGATTTTGAAGTTACAGAGGAAATGCTTGGCTACCATGTAAAGAAAGCGAACTCTTATATGAAAAAGTTTTTAGGACCGCTAGTTGTTGTAGGTGTTCCAAGTGAAGTAACAAGTGTAGAGATGAAAGCTGTGATAGATGCTTGTAA
The DNA here is from genome assembly GCA_043742405.1 of bacterium. GTDB lineage: Bacteria > Patescibacteriota > Minisyncoccia > Phycocordibacterales > UBA5272 > JBBQKQ01. The sequence continues at coordinate 2,912 of JAYTYL010000104.1, read as the reverse complement.
GTCGGCTGGTGCTAGAAAAGTTTATATTGTGGAAGAGCCAATGGCAGCAGCTATCGGCCTTGGACTACCAATTAATGAGTCTATAGGTTCGATGGTGGTTGATATTGGTGGGGGAACAGCTGACATAGCGGTGATAGCACTTTTTGGTGTAGTGCATTCTAAAAGCGTCAAAATAGCTGGCGACAAATTTAATTCTGATATTGCAGAGTATATGAAAGAGCATTTTAAGATAATAGTCGGCGAGAGGACGGCTGAAGAAGCAAAAATTGTTGTAGGTTCGGTTGTTCCTACTGGCAATTTATCTATGAATGTACGAGGTCGAGATGTAATTTCTGGTTTGCCTAAAGAAGTTACTATTTCTGATTTTGATATTTTGAAAGCTATTGAAGAGTCGGTCGCAGAACTTGTCAATGAAATACGCGAAGTAATCCAAAAAACCCCGCCAGAAATAATAGGAGATGTAATGCAGACAGGTCTTTATTTGACGGGAGGTGGAGCATTTTTAAGAGGCTTACCTGAGTACATAGAAAAAGAATTAAAAATTTCGGTTACAACTACTGAAGATCCAATGAGCTTAGTTGCAAAAGGAACAGGGAAAATCTTAGAAAACATTGAATACTTTAAAGATGTAATAAGAGAAGAAGCTTAAAGTATTCAATTTATGAAAAATGCAAATATTATTTATATAATTTTAGTCCTAGTATTTATTTTTGTTAGTATTTTTTTTCGTATCAAAATAATAAATTTGATTTTAGGGAGCGGCGCCGCAGGCGCCGCTCCAGAGCTCTCGATAGGTGAGAGAGACGAGCTAAACCTGTTGCGACAGAAAAACAAAGTTTTAGAAAAAGATAACAAAAACCTACAAAGTAATCTTGGAATAGTAAGTCAAAATCAAAATATGAGTGTTGTAAAATTACTCCTCATGCATTCAGACTTTTATGGTGATTTTTACACTAGCTTGCCCAAAGAAAAAACCCCATATAAGGGTATGAATATTTATGCAAATGGCAATATTGTTGTCGGGCAAGTCAAGGAGATTTTGGACACTTCTTTAAAAGTAGGTAACTTGGCAGTTGGAATAGGTGTAATCGCTCAAGATATTGAGACTGGTGAGTTTATGGAGATACACGCTTTAGGGAATGGTCTGTATAATGCTTCTATACCTAGTGGTTCAAAAATCAAAATAGGATCACAAATAGTAATGAAAGGCTATCCCAAAGCAATAGTGGGAGAAGTTACGGAGTTGAATAAATCCGAGAATTCTCTCTCAAATGTGATTATACAAGCCCCATACAACATTTTAGCTAAAGATATTTACTATGTTATCGACTAAATTTTCCAAAAATTTCTTTATAATTATTATTATCTTAAGTGTTTTTTTTATTTTCATATATGATATTTTGTACAACGATTACACAATTTTTTTCCCGACAATTACAGTTATTTTCATTTTGAGCTTATTATTTTTTTTCGTAGTTTACAAATTTTTCTTTAGAAGTTTACGACTCAGAAGGAAAAATTTTAATTATAAGTTATAATTCAATTATGAATTTTGAAGAAATATTTCAGGACTTACAAATAAGAAAAACTTCTCTCAGTAGTACATTGGGTAAAATTGATTTTTTTTCCATTAAAACTATTTCTATTTTTGTTGTAATTAGCTTTGCAATATTTTGTGGGCGAGCTTATTTTTTACAGATTACACGGTACTATGTTTATAGTGGAAAGTCTGACAACAACCAATTTGTCTCGACACCTATTTTGCCCACCCGTGGAAGTATTTTAGATAGAAATGGAGTCGTCCTAGCAAAATCTGAAAAAGTTAATCTGGACGATGTTGACTACGAAAGAAAATATACCGACAAAGCTGGTTTTGGGCATTTGCTAGGTTATGTAAATTCTCCACAAAAAGACACCTCAGGAGTTTTTTGGAAAAACAATTTTGAGGGAGTTTCTGGGTTGGAAGCTTACTACGACCAGATTCTCGCTGGTAAACCCGGCAAACAATATTTTGAACGAGGTGCTGGTGGAAAAATAAGCCAAAGTTTTTTAGTTAGTCCACCTATAGAGGGGAAAGATATCAAGACAAGTGTTGATGCAATGCTACAAGAATATTCATACAATGAACTTAAAAATTTCGTAAAAGAAAAAGGTTTTGAAGGTGGTACAGTAATTCTCATGGACATAAATGATGGTCAGGTTTTAACTATTGCGAGTTACCCACAGTTTGAGTCAAGATATATGGTTCAGAGCTCTGCTACTTCCTCAGAAAGTCGTAATAAATATTTGAACACTTTAAATAAAGATACAAGCAAACCTTATCTAAACAGGGCAATCGCGGGAACCTATGCACCAGGCTCCACGATGAAGCCTTTTTTTGCACTAGCTGCATTACAACTTGGTCTTATCGACCCAACTACTTCCATTTTTTCCTCAGGAAAGATAGAAATCCCAAATGTTGTTGATCCAGCAAAGATGTCGGTTTTCAGAGACTGGAAGGCTCATGGTTGGGTAAATGTACGTACTGCACTTTCCAATTCCTCTGATGTATTTTTCTATGCAATAGGTGGTGGATTTGAAAAACAAAAAGGCCTTGGAATATCTCAGATAGATGAGTGGTCAAAAGCTTTTGGGGCAGAGTCCCTCACAGGGATAGACTTACCGGGAGAAGTAACAGGTAACATTCCTACTCCAGACTGGAAGAAAAAAATTTTTAAAGAAAGCTGGTGGCTAGGGGATACTTACCACAGTGCTATTGGCCAGTACGGCTTCTTACTTACACCAATAAATTTGCTTCGCATGAACACTATTATTGCAACTAATGGAAAAATTGTTTCCCCAAAAATTCGTCTCGATGGGACACAGCCCGAGATAGGAAATATTTCTAAAAAAATAAACGATGAGTGGTATAA
>JAYTYL010000103.1:0-8432 GCA_043742405.1 bacterium | reverse complement strand
TTTTCCAAGTCTAACTGCCATCCATAATAGCTTTTATTGTTCGCTTCTTCACGCAAATATTTTGATACTTTTTCCCAGTTTTTTGTGTTACCAAGTAAGTCCAAAATAGTTTTTTGGTTGAAAGATTTTCCATTTGTGTTTGCTAAAAGTGGCATCACTTTTACTTTATTTCTTCCAGCAAAAGCCAAAATATTGTTGTCCATATTACTCTTTATCTCACCATTCATTTGCAACTCATAAACTTGTGGCGCCAATATATCGACTTGTGCATAGTTTTTCAAAAAACTTTTTTTGCTCCTGTCATCATTTGTCATATACCAAATCTTTTGCATAGCAAAAGATTTCTGAAAATAAAAAATAAATAGCAAAATAAAAAATAAACTTTTTTTCACTTTAACTAGTCAAACTTTGGTAAATAATCTTTCACATACCTTTTCTCACACTCTTTTATTATTTTTACAGCTTCATCGGCGTCGAAAAAGCCAAGTGGTTTTGTGGTCCCTGGTTTCTTTAAATGTTTAATATACTCAAAAAAGTGTTCGACTTCTTTTTTAAAATGAGGGCCAAGATCATCTACACTTTTAACATGTTCTTGTCTTTTGTCGTCATTTATAACTGTAATTATTTTGTCATCTCTTTCTCCTCCGTCTTCAAACTTCATTACACCTATCACACGGAGCTCTGCAAGAGTCCCAGGAATAAGTTCCTCTGTAACATTGGCAACCAAAACATCAAGCAGGTCAGAATCTTCATCCCAGGTACAAGGAATAAGTCCATAAGTTATTGGGTAAGCCAACGAAGAGTAACCGACACGGTCTAGTTTCAAAGTGCCACTTTCAGTTATGAACTCGTATTTATTAATTGTGTTTGGGGTAATTTCTATTAGCCCGTTTACAATTTTATTTTCTTCGTCTGCAAAAGCAGGTAAAACGTGTTGTAAGTTTAGGACGTACCTGCTTGGTTTGTGATTTATATTTGCCATATTTTTATTTAATTATTTAATGTAAATATTATACCAGCACTTCATTCTCTTCGCAAACCCCCTAGACAAATTTTATAAATAAGCTACACTTATATTTGTATTATTTAAAAATACAATCAAATTAAAAACTTATGGCAGTAGCAAAAACAGGAGCGGTTAAAAAAGTAAACAGTGCTTTAATGAAACCAATGAAGCTTTCCGCTGAATTGGAAGCAGTTATAGGTAAAGGGCCAATGTCTCGCGGAGAGGTTGTAAAAGCAATTTGGGTGTATATTAAAAAACACAATCTTCAGAATCCAAAAAATAAAAGAAACATTTTGGCTGACGATAAATTGAAAGTACTATTCGGTGGTAAAAAAGAAGTTACAATGTTCGAGATGACAAAACTCGTTTCTGCACACTTGTCTTAAAAAGTTTTTAAAAAACTTAAATCATCAAAAACAGCCAAACACGACTTGGCTGTTTTTTATTTTTCAAAATAATGAGAAAATAGCTGCAATACTTGCAATAGCCATAAAAAAAATAGTGAGCCAGCCAATGAAATTTGACAGAAATTTATTTCTAAAATTTCCCATTACTTTTTTAGATGAAGAGATAGCCACGATGAAATACAAAATTATGGGGGCAATAATTCCATTTAACACTGCGGAGTAAATTAACATGCTGATCGGATTGATATTCAACAAATTTATTATTATCCCAACAAAAACTATTGTAATTATGATTCCATAGAAAAATTTTGCCTGCCACCATTTTTTGTTGAGCCCAAACTCAAAACTAAAACTTTCACAGACGGCATAGGCAACCGAGCCAGACAGAATCGGGATCGCCAGCATCCCCGTACCTATTATTCCAAGTGCAAAAAGAAAATAGGCATACTCGCCAGCGAAAGGACGCAAAGCTTCCGCTGCATCTTTTACGGAGATTATATTTGTAAAACCATTTTTAAAAAGTACCGAGCCGCAAATTAGAATTATAAAAAACATTATTAGATTTGAAAAAAACATGCCTGACCACACATCGCTTTTCATGTTTTTTACTAGTGTTGCTAGCTTTATTTTTTTATTACTTCCCTCTTCAACCTCTTGGTCGCTTTGCCAGAAAAATAAATATGGAGATACTGTAGTTCCGAGAATGGCACAAACTAAAAATATTTCTTGCTTTGAAAAGTTCATGACAGGGATGATTGTTGCATTCAAAACTTCTAACCAATTAAAGGTAATAAATATTGAACACACAACATAAGACAAAAGAGTAAAAGTTAAATATCTCAGATATTTAGAATATTCCAGATAAGTCATAAATATTTGTAATAACAGACTAATAAAAGCAAAAATTATTAAATACCATATAAAGTTTATTTGTGGAAATATAAGTTTTGAAACTTCCGCCATGGCTCCTAGGTCGGCAGCAAGGTTAAAAGTATTTGCTATTATAAAAAGTACCACTACAAAATACAAAACTGTTTTTGGGAAATTTGTTTTAATATTTGCAGCTAATCCTTTCTTTGTTACCAAACCTATTCTTGCACACATCTCTTGTACAACTCCCATAAGTGGAAAAGTGAATAGCGAGAGCCACAAAAACTGCAGCCCGTAAGCTGCGCCAGCCTGCGAATAAGTAGCAATTCCCGATGGGTCATCGTCCGATGCCCCTGTTACCAAACCTGGACCTAAGTTTTTCCAAAATTTAATTAAACGCTTTTTTTTCATAAAATATAGTATACTACAGACACAAATAATTTTTATGAAAACGGTAAAATACATTAGCACTCTGTTTGTCGCTCTTATTCTTGGATTTTTAGGTTATAACTATTTCGAGGAACAGACTATTAAAAATTCTAACAATGCTACTAAAACCCAGAATGATCATGTTGTTGCTGAGAATACCAATTCGACTTACAAAGACGGTACATATTCTGCTGGCGGAAACTATATGTCTCCGGAAGGAAAAGAGGAGTTGGGAATTAAAATCACTCTGGCAAACAATATAATCAAACAAGTAGAATTTTTCAACCAAGCAAATGATGACACCAGCAAAAGATGGCAAGACACATTTGCAAAAGGCCTCAACGCACAAGTCGCAGGTAGGAACATAAACACTGTAAATTTAGATAATGTGAACGGCTCTTCGCTTACACCGATTGGTTTCAATTCTGCGCTTGCAAAAATAAAACTCCAGGCGAAAAGTTAGTTTGCATTTGTTTATTTTTATTTATAACCAAATACTCAAACTCATACTCTTTCAAGAGTACAGCTGGTTCTACGAAAAATAAAGATGATGATAGTAAATCTGCAGTAGTCGCGTCTTTTGCTACTACGAATGTAGCCACAATTTCATTTACACTTTTTAGTGTGTCAACATCTATGTAATGGTTCATATTCTCACCACCCTCCTGAGTCCAATTTCTCCTATTAGTTCCAGAGCTACAAAGTGAAGAGTTTTTTGTTTCTGTCACGCCCAAAACTTCCTGAAAATTAAAAGGATTTTCTAGACCACATTTATAAGTATCTCCATCTAGAATATTGTAATAATAGATGTCTCCACTTGCATCTACTAAAAATTTTCTAAGTTTTTTTTCTTTTAAAAAGTTCACAACTTTATCTACAAAATAACCTTTGCCAATTGCACCAAAATCAAACAAAACATTTGTGTTTAATTTTATTCTGTTTTCACTTACTATTTCTACAGCTTCTTCTAATTTAGGGGTGAGCCTTATAATATCTTTTTTAACCAAGCTATAATCTGCATTATATCCAAAGTCAGAAATAGTGTTACCAACACAAGGGTTAATTTTTCCATTGGTAATTTTATTAATTTTAAAATAAAGCTGTAGCAACTCTACAAAAACTTCACCTACTTCTACGGTGCCTGTCAGTTTAGAAATTTTTGTTACCAAAGAGTCTTTCTTAAAACGAGAATATTTATTATCAAAATTCTCACTCATCCCAATAACTTCTCGCATCAAATTTTCAAACTCACGCTCACCCAACTCATCCCAAACCTCAATTTTCCAATGCGTACCCATACTCTCGTATCCTCTGACTTTAATCATAAACTAATTATACCCTGGGAAGTAATCAGTCATAATTTTTGAATTTTTGATTCCAATTTTCCGGAGCAAACTTTCATAAACTTCCACCATTTTTGGTGGCCCAGAAAGATAATATTTATTGTCAAGTGTCACATCGACATTATTTCTAATATTTTCTTCAGTCAAAAAGTTTCCTACAATATTTACAATTTTCACCCCATCAAGCTCACACATTTTTAGCTCTTCTCTGCAAGTGATATCTAACTCAGACTTGTTTAAATTAAATAGTGTCATTTTTCTTTTATCATTTTGAAATTTCTCTTCCCGTTCAAAAGAAAGAAATGGTGTAATACCTATTCCTCCTGCTATAAAGACAACATTTTGGGCTTTGTTTTCTGGGAGAATAAATTCTCCATTTATAGAATTAAGTATAACTTCCTCTCCTTCTTTTAAATTCATGAGCGCTCTCTTAAAGCTACTCCCGTCTTTCGCAGTAAATCGAACTCCAAATTTAATATACCTGTCTTGTGGAGCAGAAGCAATTGTAAAATACCTTCTCATTCCTCTTGTATCTACATTTTTATGAGGAACAGTTAATTCCCCATACTGCCCAGCCATAAATCTAACAGCTTCATTTGGAGAAAATACAAATTCAAAAGTGTTCGCCCCAATCTCTTTTTTTTCTACAAATTTTAAAAAGATTCTTTTCCTAAATGACGTGAAATAAGAAAATATATTTGCAATAAATAAGGCAACTTCTGGCGAGCTGTGAGAAACAGATATATTTGAAAGCAAACCAACAAAAGCTGCGTAAAAATATCTCCTATTTCTACTATCGGGCAAAGTACTGGGCTCAGTCAACATCACGCTCGCAAAAAATATCGACGGACCAGAAATAAAAAAGTTTTTTATAAATAAAAAAGTGAGCGCGTTTTCAACGTTAAATATCATCGACGTTGCTAGAGCTATAGAAATATAAATAAAAAATAAATAGGCGAGTCTTTGCTTGCGTATTATTAAATAAGCAAAAATGCACACTGGTATAAACATATATTTAGAGCCAATTTGCCACATATTAAAGCCATCCAGTAAAAATCCATTTACTACAAGCGCAAAAACTACTGGGTTCCAAATATGAACTTTGTTTAGTTGTAAAATATACTTTGAAGCCACAACGCAGAATGACAAAATGATTGGCAACAAATATCCTTGTAAATTTGTTATCCCAACCGACTTTTGCATGGGTGCAACTATTAGAAATAATATTAGTAATGAAATAATAGTCGAGTCAATATTAGTAGAGGATGACCAGAGTTTGGAAAATACAAAATGAAAAAGTATTCCTGAGACTAGTAACACAAGCAGTGTAGAAAATGATTCCAAAAAATCCAGTCCATTTAATTTTAACAAACTTAAAACTAATGAGTAGACCGACAAAACTGTTAGCCCCCAGACTAACAACTTGTACATACTAATATTATTCAATAGATTGTCAATTATTTTCATAACTCAAAGTATAACAGCAAGAAAAGCTACTTTGCAGTTTTGGGAAGTGACTGGCAGGCAACACCATTTTTATCGCCATCCAGCCTGTTCGTGTCTCCATTTACACCACCTGCTTTGTCGTAAAATACCTGTGCTTCGCCTCTAGTTTTAAAATCAGCACAGTTGTACTCGTCTGTGCCTTTCCCAATAACTTTTCCAGAAGCTACATCTTCAGCACTTACAATGTTTCCACTTTTGTCACGTAAAACTTTTTTAAAAGTCTTTAGATCAAAATCATTTTTGGTTGCTTCTAGTCCTAGTGCTGCAGATAAAATACCAAAAATCCCTAGATAAACTTTTTTCTCCAGGGAATCGGGCTTATAATTTGCTTGCAACTCCCCTTTTGCACCATCGACACTAGTCATTCCACCTGTGTCTACATTTCTAAAATAAAGAACAGCCACTACTAACATTAGAAAAACTATGACCCCCATTCTTACCAAATGATTATTTCTCCAAGAATTTGTTTTATTTTGCATAATTATTATATAATATATAAGTAGTATACATCAAATGTTTTAAAGCAGCTAAACCCTTATTCCCCCTTTCAGCTCTTTTTCTAAAATCTTGAATTCTTCGAATCTGCCATCACGCAAAAGCGCTGCTTGCTCGGGCCAAGTTTTTGGATTGTGATATTGGAAAAGTGAGCCCTTGGCTTCTAAAATATTTCTGAGCTTGTCTTCAGTTGAAAATGCAAGGTCGGAGTAAGTATTTATACCAACTTCATTTAAGACTTTTTCTATTGCTGGTCCTATTCCCTCAACCACTTTCAAATTGTCTTTGACACTTAGTAAAACCGGGTTTAGTTTTTCAGAGATTTTTCTCTCAGGTTTCTGTTGGCAAGTTTTTAAATTAGAAAGCAAATACCCAAATATAAATGCACCAGCTAGAAACATACACATTTCTAAAAGAGAAGGGTCACTAACCCTTACATGAACGTATCTTTTAATAGCAAATAAAAACCAAAAAAGGGTAGCAAAGAAGAGCAGCAGAAAATTCCAGTTATATTCTATAAAGTTTTTCATAATTTATTGTTGGATTGATTTTAACTCTCAATATGCTTACTAGTGTACTATCTTTTACGAGAAAAAAGCAAGCTCTTGACAAGACTACTTTTTATTTTCAAAATATCTGATATAATAAATAAAAATATGGACTTAACAATAAAATTTGAAAATAGTCACGAAGCCTTAAATGTACGCGTAGCTATCATTATGGAGACTAAAAATGGTTTTGTATTTTCGCACAGGAAAAATGGTGGCTTTTATTTCCTAATAGGTGGCCGTGCCAAACTCGGAGAGTCTTCCATTGATTCTGTCATACGTGAGACAGAGGAAGAAACTGGCTTAAAGCTGAGTTCTGAGGATTTCAAACTGATCTCCATTATCGAGAATTTCTGGACGAGTAAAGAAAATGATAAAAACTGGAAAGTGCATGAAATAAATTATATTTTCATTGTACCGATGCAAGAGAGAATTTATGACGCAATCGATAGTGCAGAAGTCGTAGAAATTCCAAAAGAAGAGTTGTCGGGTTTGGACATCCGTCCAGCCAAAATAAAGCAATTGATTCTTGAAGAGATGTTAGGTACTTTTACCCACCACGTTGTTTAGAAACTCCACAAATTTTTCCCACGCCAAACCTTCTCCAGGAATGACCGCGTTTTCTTTTGTATATTCTCTAATATATTTATCGCCAAATTTTACCAAGTTGTGTATTACTGTTCCGTCACCTTCTAAAACGTCTTCTGCAAATTCTCCAACGAGAACACATTCAAAATTTTTCACACCACTTTTATCTATATAAATAATATTATCTATTAATTTTATACTCTTGTCTTTTTTATCTCTCATCAAATTTAAAAAGTCTTGCGCCTCAAACCACTTGGAAACTGACTTCATATACGGACCAGGGAAACCTTTTAGTCCAGGAACCTCCCAAGAGGTGTCTGTTATAAAAAGTGGTTCTTGTAAAATTTGAAAGGCTTTTTTAGCTTTATCAATAGAAATTTCCAAATAATTTTCTCCTTGTATTTCTGGTATATCTAGTATCACTTGCTCCACTTCAAAAGTGGGCAACATCCTTTTTGCAAAATTGTACTTATTGGCATTCCCAGTTACATATTTTATTTTCATATATTTTTGTCTATAATTATAACATTCTCCTCCTCGTCTGGTTTTTCAAACAGATTTTCAAATTTTTCTAAAGCTTCTAAATTTAAATCATAATTATCAGTTTTGTCTCTATTCAAAACCCTACAGTAACGAATATCTTTCGCTACATCAAAATAAATTATTTTCACATTAGCTATATTTTCAAATTTTTCTTTATATTCTGCCCTGTCTTTTTTGTTCCAAAAACCATAGTCTAAAACAACATCTTGGTTTTCATTTAGTAAAATTTTTACTTTCTTTAGTAATTGTATTTTCAGAATTTCTGAATATTCATCATGCTTATATCCCACGTCATTATTTCCGTATTTTTGAAAAAATTCTTCGTCGTGAGAAATTCTAGTTATTCCATATTTTCTTTCCTCATTTTTAGCCCAAAAACTTTTTCCAGACCCAGGTAAACCGCAAAGCAAATATAAGGTTGGTTTAATTTTTAAAATTTTATCTGCTAACATAGATTTTATTTTACAAATTCTCTAGAGTCTGTACTCATAATTTTTTTCCAACTCAAGTCTTTATTCTTCTTTATAAAATTTTTGACTAAGAAATACCCAACAGAGTAGCCTGTCCAACGTTTAAATTTTTTGCTTCCATAAAATATTTCTTCATATAATTTTCTATCTCTTAAATTAAATAATGGTTTTATTTCTCCAAAAAATTTCAAAACTTGTTTTTGGGAAAATGCTTTCGACCAAGTAGC
>JAYTYL010000102.1:0-3114 GCA_043742405.1 bacterium | reverse complement strand
ATTATGAAAAGACAGAGTCCCAGTTCCCTATTTTTATTGCAAATTGTGCAATGAATTTTATGATTAACTTAGCACTTATCTACTCTTTGGTAGAGTATTTAACATTAAATACATACTTAGCACAAATCATTACAACACTTTTTATTGCGGTCTATAATTTTTATATTTATGGTATAATTTTTAAAAATAAAGAAACATGAAAATAAATTTGGGTTCTGCTGGTTTCAAAAAAGAAGGATATATAAATGTTGATTGGCTTTCGCTTATAAAGCCCGATGTAGAACATGACTTAAACAAGTTTCCTTATCCATTTAATAACAACTCCGCAGATTTAATAGAAGCTACACACGTGCTCGAGCATCTAGACAGGCCATTTTTAGTTATGGCAGAAATTCACAGGATCTTAAAGCCTGGTGCAAAATTCATTATGAAGGTCCCACATTTTAGCCGTGGCATGACCCACGCCGAACATTTTCATGGTTTCGACGTAACTTTTCCACTTTATTTTAACAAAAAATTCGATAAATCTGGCTACTTCGGTGTGGATTTTGATCTAAAAAAAGTGGAGCTTCATTGGTTAGCTTTTTTGCAACTTTTGCCACATATGGGTTACGGCAAATTAACGATATATATTTTATCTTTTTTAAATAAAATTATTTCGTTTTTTGCAAACTTATCTCCTGCATTATGTAGTCGTATTTGGTGTTTCTGGGTTGGTGGATTTGATGAAATAGAATTTATCTTTGTCAAACCAAAAATAAAAAATTATTAAACAAATATCAACATGCGAGATTTTTTTAAAAAATTCCCCAAATTCTATTATTTTGTGATGTATTTTTTTGGACCATCATTTTTATATTTTTATAGTAGCAAATATTTTATAAAAAAGTATGGCGCGGACGGTGAATGTCTAAACCTTGGTTCTGGTCCACTACGTGTGCACCCAAATTTTAAAAATGTAGATTTACTTCCTTTTGTAAATGTTGATATTGTTTGCAATTTGACAGAAACTCCTTTCCCTGATTCTACTGTAGATAAAATAGTAATTGACAATGTCTTGGAACACGTTCCAAAGCCAAAAAAAGTGGTAGAAGAAATGTACAGAATTATGAAGTCTGGCTCTACTGCTTACATTTCAGTACCATTTATTTACCCTTTTCACTCTTCTCCATATGACTACCAAAGGTGGACAAGTATGGGTCTTAAAAAACTCTTCGAGGAATTTGAAATTCTAGAATTTGGAACTAGGTCTGGTATTTTTTCCTCTTTGAACACACTTTTGGTTTATATGTCTGCTACCATATTTTCTTTTGGCAATAAAAAGCTTTATGAGCTTTCAACGAACCTTTTTATTTTTATTTTTTTTCCTATCAAGTTTTTAGATGTTTTAACCCTTTGGATACCACAAAATAGCGACTCTGCCTGCGTTTTTTATATGATTGTAAAAAAGTCTTAAAATTGATATAATGTACATAAGATGAATGAATTTAAAAAAGAGGTATATTTGTCAGTAGTTTTTCCAGTCTACAACGAGGAGCAGACCTTACCCACACTTATTTATAAAACCGAAAAGGCACTTATGCCTTTGCAACAAAATTTCGAGATTATTTGTGTTGTAGATGGCTCTAAGGACAATTCTTACAATGTACTTTTAGACTTGACCCAAACTAGGCCCTATTTAAAAATAATCAATTTTAAAGTAAATGGTGGTCAGACCATGGCACTTTCTGCTGGACTAGAATATGCATCTGGAAAATTTATAGCCACTGCCGACTCAGACCTAGAAAATGACCCAGCCGACATTCCACGAATGCTAGAGAAACTCCACGAGGGCTACGACTTAGTTTCTGGCTGGAGAAAAAACCGCTGGAAGGGAGAAGCCATCAAACGAAAAATTCCCTCTGTACTTGCCAACTGGCTGATTTCTAAAATCTCTGGTGTGCACCTGCACGACTACGGTTGTATTTTAAAAGTTTATAGAAGTGAGATTATAAAAGGTTTCAATTTGTACGGCGAGATGCACCGCTTCATACCTGCTTTTGCAAAAAAACAAGGCGCAAAAATAACTGAGATAGAAGTAAACTACCAGCCTAGGATGCACGGCAAAAGTAACTATGGTTTTTCTCGATCTTTTCGTGTAATACTCGACTTGTTTTTTATAAAGTTTATGGACAAATATTTTAACAGGCCAATGCATTTTTTTGGCGGCTTCGGTTTTTTGTTTGTAACACTTGGTTTTGTTACATTATTAGTATCTATAACTCTTAGAATATTTTTAGACATTGCTCTCATCCAAACTCCTCTCCCAACTCTCGCAGGTTTATTTACAGTGGTAGGAATACAAATGGTTTTAATGGGAATCATAGCCGAGATTCTTATTCGTACCTACTATGAGTCGCAAAATAAAAAACCGTATATTATTAAAGATATGGTAAACTTTGATAAATAAAATTATGTGTGGCATAGCAGGATTTACGGAAAGTTTGAATAAAAATATTGAAAGAGAAGAAATTGAGGATTTTGTAAATACAATAAAACATAGGGGTCTCGATGGGGGAGGTATTTTTCTAGACAATGGAAATAAGAATTCTAAAGTCGCTCTTGGACACAGAAGACTTTCTATAATTGACCTCTCAGAAAATGGTGCTCAACCCATGACTACTTCAGATGCCAATCTCACAATTGTTTTTAACGGCGAAATTTATAATTTCCAAGAATTAAAAAAAGAGTTGGAGCAGTTTAATATAAAATATTCTGGACATAGCGACACTGAAGTTATTCTGAATTATTACAAATATTTTAGTGAGAAAGTTTTTGAAAAAATGAACGGCATGTTTGCTATTGCTATTTACGATAAGATGAGAAACTCTATAATTCTTGCTCGGGACCCACTCGGCAAGAAACCACTTTACTACACCATACAAAATGATAACCTGTATTTTTCTTCAGAAATAAAATCTTTTTTTGAAATTTCTGAAGTAAAGAAAGAGATAAATTTAGATATCATACCAACTTATTTCGCAAATGATTTCATACCTACCCCACATACAATTTACAAAAATATTTATAAATTAGAACCAGGCACTTATTTAAAATATAGCTTAATAAATTATG
>JAYTYL010000101.1:0-2619 GCA_043742405.1 bacterium | reverse complement strand
GCGCTATTTATAATAGAACTGTCACCATAAGTAATTTTTCCCACAAGTTGTCCAGACGCATTTTTTAAGAAAACTGTGTTGTCAGCATGTAATAAATTCGTAGATAAAATTGTAAAAAGAATGAGTGAGAATGTTTTTTTCATAATTTTAATTGAGTTTATACTCTTGATAATTATCGGCTTTACCAGAGATGTCTACTACGACCACTTGGCTTTTTGCAATAAAAATAAAGATTGTGAAAAGTATTATTGCAGAGAAGACTCCAAAACAGAAATACTCTATGCGTACTTTGCGCATGTTACCATCTACAAGTTTAATAGGAAAAGCCTGTGCATTTTCTCCAGTCAAAGAAGCATTGGTTCTGTTTATGATACTTATACTGTTTTCCTCGCTCATATTTTAATATATATTTTGAGTATATTCTCTATGTGTATTAATAGCAATGAAATTTTTGTGGATAACTGGATTGGAAAATTGGTTGGGCTATAATATTTAAAAGAAAATATATGATAGCTTACTTAAAAGGAAATATTTTAAAAGTTGGAGAGAAGTATGTAGTGCTAGATGTAAACAGTGTAGGCTACAAAGTTTTGTGCAACGTGCAAAATATGAGGAGGGGTGAAGACAAAGAGTTTTTGATTCATACGGTAGTTCGTGAAGATGCGCTAGAACTTTTTGGTTTTCAAGACGAAACAAGTCTTGGATTATTTGAAAAATTGATCGGCATTTCGGGTATAGGTCCACGCTCGGCTTTGGGAATAGTAAACGTAGGTACAATAGATAGTTTAACAGAGGCTATCAACAAAGGTGACTTGGGATATTTAACTGCTGTTTCCGGAATTGGCAAAAAAACTGCCGAGAAAATAGTTTTGGAGCTACGTGGGAAAGTTTCCGATATTATTGAAAGAGGAAATAGCGATGATGAGGTAGTGCAAGCACTAAAAGTAATGGGCTACACAGAAAGAGACGCACAAGTTGCTGCTCAAAGTGCTAAGGGTGACACAGTAAATGAAAAAATAAAGTCGGCCCTAAAAAATATTAAATAATTTTTTAAAACTTTTTAGTCGGGTCTTGCCTAGTGTCAAAGACTCTTAAAATTTCAATTTTATCTACTTTCAACCTATATATTAATAAATAATTAAAAGGTAAAATTGCCCATTCATGTACATCTTTAAAGTTTTCTGAAACTCTACCAATAAATGGATTTTTCATTATTACATTTGTACTAGTGATTATTCCTTGAAAAACTCTTGCAGCAAAGCTGGCACTTCCGGCAACGTCATAATAAGTTTCTATATCTTTTAAATCTGCCTTTGCATCTTCTGTCCAAACAATTTTCATAGAGTAATATCGGATGCCGGCATTTTTCCAAGTTTACCTTTCTTAATTGAAGTTTGTAGCCAGTTTATAACTTTTTCATGCGAGGTAAAAATTCCCTTATCTGCTTGCTCGAGAGCTTTTCTAATAATATTTGTTTTATGTGTGTTGTACTCTACATATTCCAAAATAGCTTTTTCTGCAACGTAGGCTGAAGTTCTGTCTATACTCTCTCCAAGTTTTGCAAGTTTTTGTTTTAGAGAATCATCTATTCTAAATGAAAAAACAGAGTTTTTATTTTTGCTTGTTTTTTTTGTTATTTGTGTCATTTGTATACATTGTATACAAATGACACAAATATGTCAACGTGGTATCATTAAACAATGAAAAAGATAGTTACCCACAATGGAAATTTTCATGCCGACGACGTTTTTGCCGTTGCAACACTACAGCTGTACTTAGACAAAATAGGAGAAAAGTATAAAGTCATAAGAACGCGTGACCAAGAGATAGTAGAAGCTGGTGATTTTGTAGTTGATGTTGGTGGAGTTTATGATGAAGATATAAATAGATACGACCACCACCAAGAAAGTTTTAAAGAAACCGGTCTCTACAAAATACCCTACTCTTCTTTTGGTTTGGTTTGGAAACATTTTGGGCTTTCTATTTGTGAAAATAAAAATGTCTGGAAAAAAATAACAGCCGATTTTGTCACGGTTATAGACGCCAACGATAATGGTATAAATACCGCTCTTCCTACTATCGAAAATTTGTCCCCTATTTCTCCTGAGAAATTTGTCCTGTCTTGGATGCCTTCTGAGAAAAATAGAACGCAGGAGACTTTGTACTCTGGGTTTATAGAATCTGTAAGATTTGCTAAAGGCTTTTTAGAAAGAAATATAGAAAGAAATATAGCCAAAGAAGAATTGCGAGACGAATTTGAGACAACAATTAAAAATAAAAAAAATATCTTTAGGACAGATTCTGTAAAAGCTTTAGTGTTACCGAAACCTCTTCCCTGGAAAGATTTTCTAGACGAAGAAAATGATTTTGATTTTATGATTTACCAAGGTGACAACGACGACTGGATAGCCCAATCTGTAGCTACTAGTAAAAATTCCATGAAGCCAAAAGTAGTGAAGAGGTCGTGGGTTGGCTTAACAAACGAGGTGCTAAGTGAAAAGTCAGGAGTTAAAGATCTCGTTTTCTACCATAAGACTGGCTACATATTGGTGGCGAAAACAAAAGATGCTATTATAGAAGCATTAAAGAAAATATAATTTATGAGTAAGAACGCAAACG
>JAYTYL010000100.1:0-15589 GCA_043742405.1 bacterium | reverse complement strand
TTCTTTTAAATTGTGTGTCACTTAATTGTTTAATGTTCATGACTTAAGTGTAGCATGGAATGGGGGATATGAAAGAGGTCTATTGTATTTCCTGCAAGGAGAATTTGTTTAGGTATAGTAGTTCCTAGATTCCACCTTTCAAGATCTTTTGACCGCATAAGAGAATTTAAAATTTGATGTAGCATTTTACCAGCATCAAGGGATTCCTTACTTTTATTAATTTGAAAATCCTCTCCACAACGTCTAATGAGCATAGCTACACGCTTTCTAATATTTGACTCACTGCTGTCTGGATTTTTTTCACTCATATATAATTACAAGCATATACTAGATTTTTATTTTTCGTCTACTTTCTTTCCACTCTTTTATTTTCTTTGGGTCTCCAGACAAAAATTCTTTCGGAACTTTGTGTTTTCCATACACTTCTGGCCTTGTAAAAAATTCACTATGTGAGTCGCGATTTTCCTCCAGTGACTCGTTGTCGCCTAGTACTCCTTTTATTTGTCGACTGACTGCGTCTATAACAACCATTGCTGGTATTTCTCCTCCTGTCAAAACGTAGTCACCAATAGACACAATTTGTGGCTTTAAAATCTTCTCAACTCGTGCGTCTATGCCTTCGTACCTACCACAAATCAAAATGATGTCGGAGTATTTTTTAGAAAGTTTTTTTGCTGTCAAGTTTGTAAATTTTTCACCCACTGGTTTAAATAAAACTATTTTAGTCTTTCTACTATTTAAATTTTCCTTAATTTTATTCACGCAGTCTACAATTGGTTGCACTGTCATCACCATTCCCGGTCCTCCACCATATGGCTTATCATCTACTTTTCCGTGTTTATCTTGTGTATAGTCACGGAGATTGTAAAATCTGTAATCAGCTAAACCATTGAGCTTAGCTTTTTTCAAAATGGAAAAGCCACAATAATTTTCTACTGATTCTGGAAAAATACTTATTACATGAAAAGTCATCATGGGGGGAATTATAACACAAAAAGAAAAGCCCTAATCGCGTCGTGTGCGTTTAGGACTATTCTCCCTTTTCTTGAAGGTAACTCCAGTATAGTCAGTTTTTCACTTTTTGCAAAGCACTAAATTGTGGATATCTTTTTTTTGTGAATTATTCGGCGTAGCCGTCACTATGATTGGTAGACTCTATTTTTTCCAAGGTTTTTGACATTGTCCCATCTGGTCTGTTTGGCTCGTTGATTTTAAGATTCACGCGAGCATTGCTTTTCATTCCTACTACACGTAGTAGTGTTCTCATTGCCTTGGCGGTATTTCCTTCGCGACCAATTACTTGGCGCATGTCGTCTGGGTGAACATCTAGCAAAAGTAGCACCCCCATCTCGTCTACAATTCTAGTAATTTTTACAGACTCCGGATGGTCGACCAGATATTTAATAACATTTTCTAGGAAAACATAGTCTTTGTATTCATTCATATAATCTTTTATGCCAATAATTTAAAAGCACTCATATTTTAGTATAAGTGCTTTTTAAAATTTTACAAATTTATTTTTGTTGAAAACTATTTTATTTCCGTTTATTTTTTCTTACCCTCTTTCTTAACTTTTGAATTCAGAGTTCTTACCTTATCTGCGACAATTATTTTCTGGTCGATCAACATATTTTTAACAGTTGCAGATGTTTGTGCACCGACACTAAGCCAGTATTTGATTCTTTCGGTTTCTAGTTTATAAACTCCTTTTTGCACATCAAATGAACCTAAAATCTCTGTAGCTTTACCAGTTTGAGCTTTGTGAGTGTGTGGGGTCAAAATAACCCTGAAATATGCGTCGTTTAGCTTTCCAACTCTTTTTAATCTTATTTTTAACATAATTATTTATTGAAGACTATTATAACACAGAAAACTATTTTTGCAATTTTCTTTTCCCCATCTCGCGGACTTTAGACTTAATCTGGTAATCTATGGTTTTCATCTCTATGTTTGTTGACTGTACAATACATTTATACACGTCACCCATTCTTATAGACGTACCTCTATCACCCACAACAACAAAAGATTTTTCATCGAGTTTGAAAAATTCATCGCCCAAGTCTTTAAATTTTATCATTCCTTCACATTTAGAGTATTCATCCTCTAAATATATTCCCCAAGCTGACAGGCCAGAAACAACAGCTTGTACTTCGGTTCCAATTCTGGTGGACATGTATTCTACTTGTTTATAGCGTATTGAACCACGTTCAGCATCACTAGCATCTTTTTCTTTTTCGGAGCTTCTTAGGCACATGGCTTCGTGCCAAGCTACATCTTTTGGATCAGAATTCCCACTGGCCAAATATTTTTTCATAAGTCTGTGAATCATCACGTCTGGGTAACGACGAATGGGTGATGTAAAGTGCGAATAGTATTTAAATGCCAAACCAAAGTGACCAATGTTGTGAGTGCTATAAATTGCTTTCTGCATACTGCGAACTATTTGGTTTTGAATTGTCGACTTATTTGGGTCTTGTTCTGCTTCTTGCAAAACTTTGTTTAAGTCGTGTGGTGAAATTGTGTCATCTTTAAATGGTGCACTGTAGCCAAGGTTATACAGAAATATTGAAAGTGCATGCATCTTCTCAGAGTCTGGTTTGTCATGGATTCTATAGACACCCACATGAGTTTTTTCACCCAGGTTATGTATGTAGGTTGCGACTTCTTTGTTTGCAAGAAGCATGAATTCTTCCACCAGCTTATGAGCATCAAATCGCACCTTTCTTATTACTTCTATTGGTACACCTTTTTCGTCAAGTTTAAATTTTACTTCCTCACTTTCAAGTGATATTGCTCCAGCATCAAACCTTACTTGTTTGAAAACTTTTGCAGTTTCATTTAAATAAATAAGTTCTTTTTCAAACTCGCCGTTTTTTGTCATAATAATTTCCTGAGCTTCTTCATAGGTAAATCTTCGATGTGAATTTATTACAGTTTCTCCAAACCACCTTTCAATTACATTGGCTTCCTTGTCTAAAACAAAAACTGCCGACATTGTAAGTCTGTCTTTACCTTGAACTAGTGAACACAGGTCGTTAGACAATACTTCTGGTAGCATCGGCACTACTCGGTCAACCAAATAAACTGAAGTAGTCCGCTTTTCGGCTTCGGTATTCATTTCCATCCCACTCTTTAAATAGTGAGAAACGTCGGCAATATGTACACCAATCTCCACTTTTTCATTTTCCAGAAATTTTACCGAAATCGCGTCATCAAAATCTTTAGCGTCAAATGGGTCAATTGTAAATGTAGTCATATTTCTAAAATCTCGTCTATTTAGAAGGTCGTTTTCTTGTATTCCAGCTTGATGAATTTTATTTGCTTCATCTTCTATCTCTTTTTTAAACCCGACATTAAACCCCTTTTCTTCTGACATTGATGCAATCTCGGCGGCACTGTCCCCTTTCCTACCCATAATTTTTACTACGCGTGCAAGTGGGCTACGTCTTGCATCTTGCCATTCAAAAATCTCTACAATAACTTTGTCATCAGCTTTCCCTCCATTTACTTCGTCACGAGGAATGTAAAAGTCTGTGTAAATTTTTTTGTCGTGTGAGGTAAAGAAAAATTTTCCTGCTTCTTCTTCTAAATGACCTGCGTAGACGTCCTGTTTTCTTGTCAATATTTCTTCTACTTTACCCTCGTAACTTTCGGGGATTTTATTAATTATTCTTACACGTACAAAGTCTCCGTGAAAAGCTCTGTTCAAGTTTTCATTTTTTATTTCTACTCTGTCTAATATTTTTTTATCTGAAAATTTACAAAAACCTTCACCTTTTGAGTTGGTGTTTAAAATACAATCTACAGTTTGGTTTTTTGTTAGTGACATTTGAAAGTATTATAGCACATTGTTTTTGATAAACTCTTTTATCGACTTTTCTTCTGGTTTAGAAAAATATACTTTCTGTATTAAATTTTCTAGATTCTCAAAATTTTTATTTTTGGTAATTTTTTTACCCAAAGCTTCGAATACAGTGTTTTCAAACTTCAAAGCTTGTGCGGTTTCTAAAATTATCATCTTTGTACTTTCGTCTTGGTTTTCTAGCCCAACTTTAAACGCGTCTGCTGTATGAGTATCTATAAATATTTTATACTTTTTATTTACGAATTTAATAATTCTTAATCTATCTTTGTGATTACTTTTTCCTGTAATAATTCCAAACTGCGAAATATTTTGGAATTCTTTTGTTTTAGAGATATCAAAAAAACCTTTAATGGTTATTTCATTCATTAAACTTTTAACTTTTTTTGAATCTTTGTTAAGTAAATCAAATATAAACCTCTCGAAGTTTGATGCTTTAGAAATGTCCATAGATGGACTACTGGTTATATAAGTTTTAGAAGATTTTCTGGGTCTATAAATGCCTGTTTTAAAAAATTCATCTAAAACATTATTTTCATTGGTAGCCAAAATTAGATTTTCAATTGGTAGACCGCACATTCTAGCAACATGTCCTGCACAAATATTCCCAAAATTTCCTGTAGGAACAGAGAATGTAATCCTTTCCCCACTATTTTTAGTTGCTTCTAGATAGCCTTTTACATAGTAAACAACCTGTGCCAAAATTCTAGCCCAATTGATAGAGTTTACAGCTCCAATATTATATTTCTTTTTAAAACCTTTATCCATTGAAACTTTTTTTACTATATCCTGTGCATCATCAAATAATCCTTCAACTGCGATATTAAAAATATTTTTATCTTGCAGGGAATACATCTGAGCTCTTTGAAACGGGCTCATTTTATCTTTTGGTGATAGCATGAAGACTTTGATATTATTTTTGCCAAGCATTGCATACTCTGCTGCCGATCCCGTATCGCCAGAAGTTGCACCCAAAATGTTTAATTTAAGTTTCTTCCTTTGAAGAACATACTCAAAAACATTTCCTAAAAATTGCATAGCCATATCTTTAAAAGCTAGTGTTGGGCCATTGGACAGTTCTTGTAAATAAAGTTTTTTTTCTAGTTTTACTAGAGGAGAAATTTTTTTGCTTTTGATTTTATTGCGAGAATTTTTAAAAATATCTTTGCTATAACTTTTTTGGCAAATTATCTTTAAATCTTTATCCGGTATATCTACTTCAAACTTTTTGAGAATTTCAAACACAAGTTCATTGTAGTCGAGTTTTCTCCAACTATTTAAATCTTTATCTGAAAATTTTGGGTACCATTCTGGCAAGTAAAGCCCGCCATCTTTTGAAAGTCCTTCCAAAAGAATTTCTGTAAATTCTTTCCTACCACCATTTCCTCTAGTTGATATATATTTCATGTTATAATTATCACATGATGAAAGAAAATATGGAAGCTAAAATAATCACCTTAGTAGGAATGTCGGGTGTGGGGAAAAGTTATTGGTCAGAGAAATTGAAAAATGAAGGTTACACCATTTTTAGTATAGACAACTTGATAAGTGTAGAATTGCAAAAAGTTGTTGACAAAACTAAAGGTGATGAAAAAGTTTCTTATGGTGACACCCAAGTAGGTTCACTTGCAAAATGGATGGGGTTTCCTGGTGACAAAAGATATGAGAAAAATTGTAAAATTTACTTGAAACTTGAAGAAAAAATAACGAAGCAGTCTCTAAAAAATGCAAAGAGGAGTGGAAAAAATTGTGTGATTGACACAACTGGAAGTGTAATTTATTTAAGTTCTGAGCTAATAAGTAGTTTGAAGAAAGATTCCAAAATCTTTTACTTAGATATTTCAAAAAGCAAGCTTGGCGAAATGTTTAAAACTTTTTGTAAATTCCCCAAGCCTATTATTTGGGGAAATTTGTACAAGTCTAAAAAAGATGAAAATGAAAACCAGACGTTGAAACGATGTTATAAAAATTTATTAGATTTTAGGATTAAAAAATATAGGAAAATATCACACAAAACTATTGCTTATAATGTACACAAAAAAATGAAAGATATAAAGATATTTTATAAATAGTGAAACTATTTAGCGAACTCAGTAGCTTCGTCGAACGACACCGATAATATTTTTGAATGCCCGTCTTTGTGCAGAGTAACACCATAGATCTGGTCGGCAAAATGCATTGTTTCTCGATTATGAGTAACTACAATCAGTTTAGTTTTTTGTTTCAACATCTCCAGAATTTCACCGTATCTTTTACTATTTGCTTCGTCAAGTGCTGCATCGGTTTCGTCTAAAATCATAAACGGACTTGGGTTTTGTGAAATGATAGAGAAATTTAAAGCAATAGAAACCAAAGCGCGCTCTCCACCAGAAAGACTATGCAGACCTTTGATTTTCTTTTTTGGAATTTCCACTTCTACTTCTACACCGGTTTCTGCTTCCTCGACATCTCTTTCGTCTCCCCCTTCTTCAGCTTTTTTACTGTTGATCTCTACTATTTTTAGCTTACCACTTCCGCCATTAAAAAGTTTCTTAACATAGCTGTCAAAAATAGTATTTATATTTTGCAATCCTAAGTTAAACTCATTTTTCAGGTTATTTTGAAGTTCATGTACTAATAGATTTAGATTTTTAACACCTGTTTCTAGATCTCCCATCTCTTTCAACAAAAATTCATCTTGCTCGCTCAAGTTTTTATAATTATTTTCAACTTCTTCTTTATTAGAAACTATCGACTCTTCAAGCCTTATTTTTAATCTCTCAATACTTTTTTTTAAACCACTCACTACTTCTTCACTATATTTTACCTCTTCCCTCTCCTTTGGAGAGGGAACGGGGGTAAGACTTTTTCCTAACATCTGTTCATATTCAGTTCTCTCACTAATAAAATTAATTTCCAAGATTTCAATTTTATCTTCAAGCTCTTTGAAATTTTTTAATTTTAAACTTATTTCACTTCGCTCAAACTGCAATCTTTGAATTTCTTTTTCTGCTTCCACTTTTAAATATTTAAACTCTAAAATTTGCTTTTCAAGTACCATCAGTTTTTCTCTTACCAATTTTTCTTTCAAAATTGATTGATTAAGTTTTGGCATAATATTTTTCAATTCGCCTTCATAATTTAAACTTTCCATTCCTATTTCTTTTAGTTTCACTTCAACTCTATTTTTTATATTTTGCAAATAAGTCACTTGTTTTACGTTGTCTTTGTTTACAATTGAGCCGGCAGTCACAATACTTTTGTACTCATTATTCATTTCAGATTCAAAGATTTTACCTACATTTTGGCTAAGTTTTTTGCCAAAATCAAAAATCAAATGTTCTGGAAAAACAATATCGTTGCCACTATGAATTATCTGAGTCAACTCTCTGTTTACTTGTGCCAGCTCTTTTACATTTTTTTCTTTTTCTATACTAACATAACTTTTCCGATTTTCTATATCCCGCGTTTTAACTTCCAAGTCTTTCTTTTCATTTAAAATAATAATTAATAATTTTTGCTCTTTTTCTAACTCAAGCATAAAAACTTCAATATCACTTTTGTTACTTTTGTTTAATTCCTTTTCTTTTTCTAAAATTTCAGCTTCAATCTGGTCTATTTTATTTTGAAAGCTTTCTGCACTTTCGCCCACCCTTTTGTTTTTATTTGCAAGCTCTATTTCTATTTTTTTATTGTGTAAATACTCGCTTACCTTTTCAGATAGTTCTTGTTTCCATTGTGTACTTTTTTGTATTTTTTCTACTAGTTTTGACAAGTTTGCAAGTTCGGGTAAAATTTCTTTTCTTCTGTAACTTGCCTCTTTAATATTTTCTCTGGTTTTTTCGAGTTTTTTTGAAGATTCATTTATACGTGCATGATAAATTTTTAAACCCAAAGCATCTTCAATCAAAGTTTTTCTCTCATGATTTTTAGCTGTCAAAACTTTATCCGCTTCTCCTTGCGAAATGTGCCAATTACTTTTGTTACCAACGTTTATGTAAATTAAAAATTCATGCAAATCTTTTACACGCACTTCCACTCCGTTTATTTTATATTCACTTTTTCCATCTAAATAAATGATTCTGGAAATTGTCACCACATCTTTCTCTAGAAGGTTTTTCACAAAAAGATTTTCTGTGTTATTTTCTAAGGAACTTTGTTCCTTTTTAAACTCAATCTCCACACTAGCTTTACTTGCTCGCACAGTATTTCCACGAAAAAGTAAATCCGTAATATCTTTCCCCCGCATACTTTTTGTCGACTGCTCACCCAGAACAAACCTTATTGCTTCTGTAATGTTGGACTTTCCAGATCCATTTGGTCCAACAACTCCAGTAATTTTAGAACCAAAAGTAAAAGCGCTTTTTTCGTAGAAGCTTTTAAAACCCTGAATTGTTAATTTTGAAATATCCATGTCAAATTTAGTATACCAAAGAATTATAAAAAATCTTAGCTTAAAAAGCTATCCAAGTCTTTTATAATTTTAAATCCTAAGTCTCTGCAAAGCTTCATGTAGTTTATAATAATAAAATTTCTCTTCGAGTCTTGCATATCATTAAATTTTTCGATTTTATTTAAATAAACTTCTAAACTGTCAGGATTAATAGAAAGATTCAGATTCTTATTTTCTATTTGTTTATAAATTTTATCCAAAATTTGATTATGTTTTGCACGAATATCTGAAAAGTTGTCGTCTGCTTCATTTAAAAGCTTAGAAGTGTCTTTGAAGATCTGCTTTACAATTTTACTGGAAAGTTTCCTACTGATATTATTTTTATAGCCTATACCGTGTTCTATTTCTGCCCAAGCGTGTTGTAAAACTGTCCTCACCTGGATCTCGCATTTCATACCCGAAAAATATTTGTACTCTTTTAATTTTTCTCTTGATTTTCCGTGTTTTACTATTCTATGTGTAGAAGTATAGCCAGAGTCATTTTCACTCAAAATTTTTGCAAATGGCTTGTCCAAATTTTCATCTACAAACACAAAAAACTCTTTCTCTATGATCTCAATTACCCTTGAAAGATCTGCATTGAAAAACAAAATAATTCTTACTCCTGACAAGTCACTTATATCATCTAAGTTTTTGTAGAATTTTCCGGCGAGAGATTTGCGTCTAATTTTTTGTTTCAAGCTATAAATTTCTTTTGTGCGAAACGTAATAGAATGGAAGTTAATTTTTTCTATTTTAAGAAAAAGTGCAAGTAGTTTACTAATATTTTCAGAGTAATCTTTGTAGTAGTCATATTTGCTAGAATAATTACCTAGCAGGTTTTGCACGGTCTTCTCTGTTAAATTATTGACTCTTTTAACTTTTGACATATGTTCATCAGCTATTCCATTTTTTGAGGAGAAGTGCATTTTGTGCAGCATCTGTTTGTGCTTCTTGTTTGCTTTTACCTTGACCTTCAGCCACCAACTCACTCCCAAAGTGGATACCGACTGTAAAGTGTTTGTCGTGGTCTGGCCCGGTCTCTTTTATTACTTTATACTTTGGTGTAACTCCATATATGTCTTGCGACATTTCTTGCACTTTGCTTTTTGCATCTTTTAAAAGTCCACGTCTTACCACTTCTTCAGTCTTTGAAAGTAAAAACTTTTTTATAAATTCATTTGCTTTTTCGTATCCAAATTCCAAGTAAATAACTCCTATCACAGCTTCAAATGCATCGGCAAGTATCGACTGTCTAGCTCGTCCAGTGTCTTTGGCTTCTCCTTTGGAGAGCATCAAATATTCATTCATGTCAAGCTCAAGCGCTACCTCTGAAAGTGTGACCGTGTTCACAAGTGCAGCACGGTGGGCAGTCAGCTCTCCTTCGGCTTTATTTTTAAATTTTCTAAATAGAAAATCTGTAACCGAGAGTTCTAGAACTGCATCTCCTAAAAATTCCAATCTTTCATTGTGTTCGTATTTTGAGTTTGCATTTTCATTTATAAAAGACCTGTGCACAAAAGCTTGTGCCAGAACTTTTTGGTCACTAAACTTTATTCCTATTAACTCCTCAAATTTTGTTACATTTTTCTTCATATTTTATTTCACCGTATTTAAATCTTTTAAAACATTTCCCAAAACACCATTTACAAATTTTGAAGATGTTTCTCCAGAAAATGCTCGTGCCAATTCTATAGCTTCATTTATAGCTACTTTTTGTGGGGTAGTGCTTTCAATCGGGAACATTAGCTCCCAAAGTCCAATTCTCAAAATATTTCTGTCCACATTGTCAATTTTTTCAATTGGCCATTCTGGTGCAGCTTTTAAAATTACCTTATCAAGTACCTCTTTCTTTGCAAGAACTCCCAAAGCTAGCTTTTCTGCAAATTCTGGAACAGCAAGATTTTGTTCTTCAAAATTTCGCTTCAAAATAATCTGTATATTTTCCAAGTCGAATTTGTTTTTGAAATCGCACTCGAACAAAGTTTGAGTAACTATTTTTCGTAAATCAAATCTTGACATAATATCTCTAGCTAAATTTTAGAATTTAAGCTTTTATTTTTTTAACTTTTATTTTTACAACTTGCTTTCCTTTATACATTCCACAGCTCGCACAAGCTTGGTGTGGAACAAGTTTAGCAGCACACTCTTTGCAAGTTGCTAAGTTTTTTGCTTCTAGTGCATGGTGACTTCTACGATTTCTCGTATGACCTTTTGTATGTCGCATTCTTACTACCATATTTTTATTATATTATGGGGAATATTATAACACAAATTTTAATTTTGTGGAATTATTTGAGCCAACGGCCGAAATCGAATCGGCGACCTACTCCTTACCATGGAGTTGCTCTACCAGCTGAGCTACGTCGGCTTATCTAAGCATTATACACATAATTGCAAAATTTTAAAAATGTGTGATACTAAACAGCAGTTACAAACGTAATTAAATAAATTAAAAATATGGAAACACATGGAATAAGTGCTGAAATAAAAAAACATAGAGAGGAACACTCTTTTTATATGTTTGTAGCTCTTGTTGCAGCTGGTATCTTAATTCTCCAACCTCTTACGATGACTTTTATTATGGTAGCACAGTCAATACCACAACAATAATTTTATGACAAGAAAACATTACATAATCTCAGGTTTGGTTATTGCTCTCGCTTTTGCTTTGCAGCCGTTCGCACTTCTATTCTCACAGTTTTACATTGCACCAAAGGTTTACCAATCTATTGTGAGTATGAGATCCAAAACAGACAGCAAAGCTTTAGGTGTTTTAGCTCCAAATGAAGATGCTTTAAACTCTTGTATCGATGACTCTGCTACTCTTGCTAAAATACAAGCCGACCAAAAAATTGGTGAGAAACTAGGGGTAAATGGCACACCGACTACCTTCATTGGTATTAAAAGTGCAGGTGGAGATATTGTCCTCTATAAAGATAGTATTACCGGCGCTCTCCCAGAATCATCTGTACTGCAAGCCATCAACACTAAAAATAAAATTGCAACTACAAATGTTATAAAGAATGATAATTTACATATATATGGCAACCCCAGTGCAGTGACATTTTTGGTGGAATTTTCAGATTTGCAATGTCCATTTTGCCAAAAATTTCACCCTACTATCAAAAATATTGTTGATAGTTCTAATGGAAAAATTGCAATGGTCTACATGCACTACCCACTTCCTTTCCACGAAAATGCATTGCCTCTCGCTAAAAAATCAGAATGTATTTATGCACAAACTGGAAATGAAGGCTTCTACAAATTCATAGATCTGACTTTTTCCAAAGGTAACTAAAAATTAGTTTAACATGTCTAGCACATTCGAAAGGATGTGCTTTTCATTTATTTTATACTCTTCGTACAATTCTTCCTTGGTTCCACTTTGTCCAAATTGGTCTTTAACACCCATCATTTTAAAATTCAAATCTCTAAAAATATTTTTGTGTTCTGGTGCAGAATTCTGGATTTCGGATATTGCTTCTAAAACGGCACTTCCCATACCTCCAGCAACTTGGTGTTCTTCCACAGTCAAAATATTTCTATATTTCAAAACCCATTCCAATATTTTCTCTTTGTCGATTGGCTTTATGGTGTGCAAATTTAAAATTCCCACTTGCACACCCTGTGCTTCTAAGTTTTTCACACACATAAGACTTCGTGCCACCATTTCACCACAGGCAATTATCCCAATTCTCTTCGAACTTACAATATCTCTAACTTCTGATTCATAAATAATATTTGCTTTACCTATTGTAAATTCTGCTTCACCTGTTGTTAAAACTGGGCTTTTTTCCCGAAAAAGCCTCAAATACACTGGTTTTTCTAGCCGCACTATTTCCATAGCTGCTTTTTTTGCTTCTACCGCGTCACACGGCACAACCACAACCATGTTAGGAATTACACGCATAAGAGCAATATCTTCAAGAGCCTGGTGCGTGCCACCGTCTGGGCCTACAGACACTCCAGCGTGAGCGCCAACTATTTTTACATGTCTGTCATTGTAGGCGATAGTTGTGCGTATTTGCTCCCAGTTGCGCCCAGGTGAGAACATGGCGTAGCTTGCGATAAATGGGGTCTTTCCCATCGCAGCCATACCACTCGCAACACTTGCCATGTTTTGTTCAGCTACTCCCATTTCAAAATATCTTTCTGGAAATGAAGTTTTAAACTTTTCAAGTTGAGTACTTTCTGTTAAATCTGCGCACAGTACCACTACATTTTCATTCTCTTTTCCGGCAAGTAAAAGTCCCTCACCAAAACCTGTTCGTGTAGCTATCATCGGCACATCAACCATATTTCCATCTATTGTATTTTGAATATTTGTATTTTTCATACAATGTTTAATTATGATCACTGTTAATGTGATGACCTAAATTTCTAATATTTTTTAATTCCTGCAACGCCATTTCACTTTCTTCTTTATTTGGAGCTTTGCCGTGCCAGTGAAAGTCACGCTCAAATTCTTTAACACCTTTACCTGGGATTGTATGAGCTATTATTACGCTTGGTTTATTAAAAATTGCTTTACACCTTTCTATGGCACTATAAATCTCCTCTATATTATTTCCATTTATTTCTTCCACATGAAAATTAAAAGCTTCAAATTTTTTGTCTAGCGGCTCGAGTGGCATTATATTTTCTGTAAAACCATCTATTTGAATATTGTTTCTATCAACAACACAAATTAAATTTCCTAATTTTTCCTTTCCAGCAAGCAGTATAGCCTCCCAATTTTGTCCCTCATTTAGCTCACCATCACCAAGTAAACAATAAAAAAACTTGGAGGTGGGAGTCTGAATCCTATCTGCCAAACACATACCAACAGCTTGTGACAAGCCACTACCAAGTGGTCCAGAGGAGGTTTCTAAAAATGGTAAAAACTCTCTATGTGGGTGTCCTTGCAAACGACTTTTAAATTTTCGTAATGTTTTTAATTCAGAAATTTCAAAATATCCAAAATGAGCCATGCTTGCGTAAAGTACCGGACAAATGTGACCATTACTTAAAATAAGTCTATCCCGGTCCTCCCAAAATGGATTTTTGGGATCATGACTTAGTGATTTACCATAAAGTGTAGCAAAAACATCGGCCATGCCAAGTGGACCGGCAGTGTGACCACTTCCAGCAGCTTGCAACATTTCAATAATGCTTATTCGTATAGCACTGGCTTTACTTTCTAAAAATCGCAATTCACTTTCTTCTAACATGGAAGTAGTGTAACATGAAAAATAAATCTATTTGCCCAAAAAATCTAAAAATGGTTTGAGGGAAACTTTCCTACCTAGAAATTCTTTTACTAATTCTTTTTCATCTCTTGTACCACTTGCTTCTAAAAGCTTTTTATATTTTTCACTCATGATTCCTTTTTTCACTCCAGATTTAGAAAAATTTTGCCAAAAATCTTGTGCGTATACACGAGAGATTACATAGGAGTAATACCTTGATTCATACCCATGTACAATATGGGCAAAACGTGATGCAAAATGCCTGTTTTTAACTGACTCAATTTTAATATTTTTTTTGTACAAATTTTCAAATAAATTGTCAATGTTTTTAAATTTGGTTGCAAATGTTAGAATATTTTTTCCATGAAGTTCCTGATCAAAAAGTGCATACACACTTTGCATTATCCACGCGCTACCTTCACCCTTGCTATTTATTTCCTTTATCTTAATAAGTAATTTTTTAGGCATGTCGTTGCCTGTCTCATAATGCTTAAAATTTTCTTTAACAAATTTTACGTCAAATAGGAAATTTTCATGAAATTGTGATGGAATTTCTACAAAATCATTTGAAAGATTTGTACAAGATTTGTACTCAGTTTTCATTAAAAGAAAATGCAAAAAGTGTCCACCCTCATGAAAAAGTGTTACAACATCATTTAAAGAAAGTAAGGTTTTGCCATTTTTATCTTGCATAAAATTACAAATTAAATAAATAAAACGACTTTGTAAAATATTATTCATACAGGCATGTCCATATTTTCCATTTCTAGGAAATAAATCGAAAACACCATTTCCCAAATATTCCCCTGTCTTTGAATTTTTAAATAGAAATAGTCTGGCGCTTTCGTGGAAAAAAATTTTACCTTTTATCTCTTCTGTTTTTACTTGAAATATTTTTTCCCAAATTTTAAACAAAACTGTTAGACAGTTTTCTAATTCAAAATATGGCTTGAACTCTTCTTCGGTAACACCTAGCTCTATTTCTTTTGATAAATTGTTTGCAAATGCCCAATTCCAACTTTGTAGTTTTTTGCTTACTAATTTTTTGTCCTGTAAGTTTTTCCTTTGCCAATCTTGCAAACTTTGCAAATCTTTTTCTTTTTCATTTTCAAAAAGTGGGTTTATTTTTTTAATCAAATCTTTCAAAAAAATCTTAATAGTGCCCGACTTATTCATCATCTCTTCACTTACACCCAAATCTACAAATGTTTTAAAACCTAAAATTTTAGAGATTTCACTTCTTAGTTTTAAAATCTCAGCCAATTTTTTTGTGTTTTTATCACCGACTCCAAAAGCTGAGAGCTCGGACATTTTTTTTCTGGTACTTTCTATTTCGCAATATTTACCCACATAGTTTATTTCTGTTGGCCGAATACTCACAAAATATTTTTGTTTTTTGCTGTCAAATTTAAAATTAATTACAATATTTTCTGGAATACCTACCAATTCTTCTTTTTTAAACAATATGCCGTTGTTGTAATTCTCTGTTGTAAGTTTTTCATATTCACTTGCTATTTTTTCTATTTTATTTTGCTTTTCCAGCAGAACCTTTTTAGTTTTTTTGTCGAGCTGCATGCCCATTTTTTTGTAGCTTTTATTTAGATCATCAACAATTTTAATTTCCTCTGTGGTTATTATTTTTTGCTTCTTTTCAGATTTGTAATTTTTATTAAAATATTCTAAAAAAATATTATAAACTTCTTCATTATAAGAAAATTCTCTTGCAATTTTACCAATCTCAATTTCCAGATCTCTACATACATTCCTTAACTTTTCATCAGTATGCAAATTTATAAAACACCATAAAATTGCAGATTTTTCATAGACTTTATTATTTAAAAGTTCACCTATGTATATTAAATTTTTAAAAGAAAGCTTTTGTTTATCAATCTTTATAACTTCTTGTTTATAATTTTTAATTAATTCTCTAACTTGGGCAGGAAATTTTTTTATGTCCTCCTCTTTATAATTTACCCAGTCAAAATTTTGCTCTATTATTTTCTTCATATCTCATGATTATATCATCTTTAAAATCTAAATTCTATGGTAAGGCAAGTTGTTTTTTATGGAAACAACTCTGTAGAT
>JAYTYL010000099.1:0-2623 GCA_043742405.1 bacterium | reverse complement strand
AAAACATTGTGCATATCTTTTTAAGTCGGGAGTATTAAAACTTTTTGCGTTGTAACGGAGTAAATTATCTTCGCCAATCATTGCTATGTTTGTATTTTTATCAAATTCTGTTTGCAAGTGTTTGATAGTGTAATTATTTGCACCTGATCCTGCCAACACAAGTTCATTGTTTTCTACATTATATTTTCTTTCAAAAGAAAATATAGCAATCGAGAGAATTTTGGAAAGTTCTTCTGCAAAAGCATTCATATATTTTTCTATTATCGCATGGGAAGGTCTATTGTTATCCTTTATAATATCAAAATCTTCCATTAACCTATACGCATCAGAAATCTCAATAGCATTTTCCTTAGAAATTTTTTCAGCTACCTCATAACATCCTTTTTCTAAAATTTTTGCCTCGTGAATTATTTGGCCATGTAAAATTACCAATAAAGTATAGAAGTTGTTTATAAAAATAATCGCCCTAAATTGGTCATCACGTTTAGCAATTCTCGCAAGTGAAAAAATCTCTATTTCAAAACTCGTTTTAATACCGTTGTCTTTAAAAATCTTTTCAAAACCTTCTAAATTTGTTTTTTGTACACAAATCGTAAAAAAAACATTCGTATTTTCTGACATTTGTCCCAAATTATTTTCAGCGTAAAGAATTTGTGAAAAATCGATCGGCAGAGTTTTTTTGATTTCGGAAAGAACTAGTTTTTTCATATCTGCCGGTTCGCTTTTTTGAACGTTTATATTTTTAAAGAAATTTCCGATTGCGGGTAACGAGACATAAACACCCATTTTATTCAAAAATAATTCTTTTTTTTCTTTGAGTACTTTGTCTAGAACCCCATGCAAATCTTTCACGTTTTGTCCTTTGGCCAAATTTTCGTAATCACCCAGACAGATCTCTTCTTTGTAAACTATATTTCCAATATCTGTAGACTCATCAATAATCAACATGCACACATAGTTGCTTTGAACAGATAAGTACAAATATTCTTTTTTTATTTCCTGTGAACTTCCATTTTTTTTATGCAATAAATCTGTTATCCAATTCATAAAAAAAGTATACACTGGAAATTTGAAAAAACAAGACTTTGTGGTATAATATTTTTTACTGGAGCTGTAGCTCAACTGGTTAGAGCACTCCCCTGTCACGGGAGAGGTTGCGGGTTCGAGTCCCGTCAGCTCCGCAAAATAAATGTGGTATAATTCTGGTATGAAATTTCCCACAGTCCTTGCTGGTTGGATAAATAAAAAAATAGCTAAAGTAGAAGTTAAAAAACTAAATACTTTCGATTGGAAATATTTAGATGACGATAGTTCGCGTAGATGTTGAAATAATGGAAGGAGAAAAAATACCAAATTTAGAAGTTTATATTGCAAACCCTTCTATTACAAAACTTCTAACTTCGTTTGGTGCAGAAGTAACCGATCAGAATGAACAAAGTAGTAGTCTATCTTGAAGAAATGAAAAACTTAAAATTTAGAAATCCTAAGTTATTGGGAAATGACCAAGATATTTAATTTTATAAATACCTTACCTAAAGTTGTAAAACCACAGTGGTGAAATCTACCCAAAAGTAAAAGCAAAAGCCTGAAGACCTGGATTTTTCATTATTAACTTTAGTGTATGAGTTTGCGCAGTTTTATTATCAATTAATTTATATAGTCGATTGTCTTTTACTTTTATGTACGACTTTTCATTTTCATAAAAAATATCTGCACCTTTCATATTCTCAGGTACCGGCTTATCGTCTACTTGGACTTCTACTTTGTTTTCTGTGTTTGCACCAGCAACAAAATAAACACCTTTGGCAGAATATTTATAGACAATACTTGAATTTGCCAAGGACTCTGCATACTCACTTTTAATATCCCAATTTCCACCCAAATAAAGTTTGTTAGTTTTGGTTGTCGCTAGCAAGGCGAAAGTACTTACACCAGATTGCCCAATATTTCCATTTCCCAAATATTCATTCCGATTGTAGCCAAAATAAGTTTCTGGGGAATTTGTGTCGACATTTACAGGCTGAATATTACTTACCTCATTTGTAATACCCAGAGCCTTTTGAATTTCCATTTCGGTTTCGATATAATTCCCTTCTCCCGCATGATCATAAATTATATATCCATCTTGGTTGATCAAATATTTATGTGGCCAAAATTGATTTCCAAAAGCATTCCAAGTTCCGTAGTCGTTGTCAAGCACCATAGGCCACTTCAAACCATCTTTTTTGACGAAAGCTTCAACATTACTTTTCACTTTTTCAAATGCAAACTCTGGAGTATGTATTCCGACTATTTCCAAACCTTTGTCGTGGTACTTTTCATACCAATCTTTTAGATAAGGAAGTGTCCGCTGACAATTTATGCAGCTATAAGTCCAAAAATCTACCAAAACTACTTTTTTATTTTTAAACATAGAAAGTGTTATAGGTTGACCATTAGTATTTACATATCCACTTGGATTTGTAATTTCTGGCGCCAAAACATAATTTTTTGATTTACTAACACCCTGAGTGGAAATACTTGGGAGTAGTAACTGCTCAATTTTAGTAACATCAAAAACATTTTTTGCCACGTAGAGTTCTAGCGTTTTGTCGTAGCCTGAAAATATTACACAGCCAACTAG
>JAYTYL010000098.1:0-2424 GCA_043742405.1 bacterium | reverse complement strand
ATTCTATATATTCACTTGTTTTTGTCTTGTCCGCCTGGCTAATTATCAACACTATAAACCCTGACCTCCTAAGGCTCCCAGCCTTTAGCCTTTTTAATGATGCTGTTGTGTCTTCTAAACAAACACCAAACACAAATACACAGGCAAGTGGAGATAAAGATAAATAAATATATGGACGAAACACAAAAAAGAAAAACTGGTGCTAAAGAATATATAATTGATCATAGGAAATTTCTTATTCTTTCTCTTGTGGTATTTTTTTTGTTTTTTGTTTCACTATTTTTAATACTCTTTATTTATTCATATTTTTATAGTTCTAGCAACACAAGCCATGTGGCGGTGGACCAAAGTACTACCACTTCAACAACTAAACTACTTCCCACATTTACAGAAACAAATACTGACACAAGCAATAACAACAACTCTCTGCTTTCCAATTTCACTTTCAATAAAGTGAGTGCACTTTTAGGACTCGAAAATAGTTTAAAAGAATCAGATGATAACTCTAAACTTTTTATAATTGAAGACAGGCCGGTATCTGGATTCGCAATGGTAGATAAACAAATTTCTATAAAAAACTATATTAAAGATAAACCAAAAGTTTGTGACCAGAAACTAAGTGTCTTCCTGCAAAAAGATGAGAAAGGGAAGGAGGTTACTAACTTTCAAGTAATGATGCATAACTTGAAAGATTTTGAAGATACCCCGCAAACCGATATTTTAGATGAAGCAACTAGAAACAAACTCACTATTTTACAAAAAAAATATGCCAATATTTTATATAAAAATAAAAGCAGTAAAGATACTACAGGTTTGATAGACAAAGAAACTGTTCATTTTTTGAATTTACTTTGTAACTTCGAACAAGAAACTAAGGGGGATTTCCTTTCTTACCAAAACATACGTTATTTGGTGAAAGAAACAGGTGAAATTTTTGACTATGACCCCGACTCAAAAAAAGTAACAAAATTAGTAATCCCAGATTCCGCAACAAATACGGAAGAAATTTTATTTTCAAATAATTCTGACTACATGATTTTGCGAAAACAATTTCGAGGTGAAGTCGAAACTTATTTTATGAACCTGAAACTTAACAGGACTGACAAGCTTGAAAATAATATTCTGACACTAGATTTGTCCAGTGAAAAAATGATTTATGGTACACAAAATGGTGACAGATTGAAAATAGTTGAAATGGACTTAAGGGATAGAAAAATAAAGGCTGTTGCTAACATTCCACTCGTGGATTGGAATATTAAATATTTAAATAACTCCACACTTCTTATTTCATTAAAAGGTACAGCTTTTGCGGAAAGCTTATCCATGACTTTAGATTTGAAAACGAATTCTCTAAAACAATTGATAAAGCCAACTCTCGGGCTTTCGGTGCAGCCGACCGAAATAAATAACTTAGTAATTTATAGTGATGGTGGTAAGGGAAATATGCAAACCTACCTAGTAGATACTAAAACTAGAACTGTAGGGGCTCTTGCAATACCTACCCTAGCAGAAAAATGCGCCAAAGGAATATTTTTAGAAGGAATATTTTGTGCGACTCCTAAAAACCTAAATGATAATTATATTTACCCAGATGATTATTATAAAAATAAAATAAACACTGAGGATATTTTACTTTACAAAAATTTGAATGGTTCGACCGCAAAAGTGGTTTCATATTTCGAGAACAAGCCTATTGATGTTCTAGACATGGTTGTTAATGATTCGGGGGTATTTTTCCGAGACAAAAAAACTTTAAAATTATATAGATTAGGGTTTTAGAACAATTAAGAATTGAGCTTATTTTTTACACTTATCTCTAATGGTTTTTTGATTAGAATTTCTTGAAAAATCATAAAAATGTTTCCTACAATTATATATAATGAGATTACAGAGGGAGTGATTACCGAAACAAAAGCTATGACGAATGGTAAGAAATATTTCATCTGGGTTTGCATGGCTCTCGCAAACTCTGGTTCGTTTTTTGCTTCCTCCCCCGTCTTTGCAACAAACATATAAGTTCCTAAAATGTATTGAGAAAGCCCAGCTACGATCCCTAAAATATAACTTTTTTCAGTAAGTGAAAACCACAAGAAGACATGATTGATGTTTGTGGGATAATTTACAAAACTATAAAGAAGATTTTTCCTCGTACTTAAGTCGACTAAAAAAATTTGGTAAAGTCCTATTAAAAAAGGAAGTTGAATGAATAAAATAATAATAGAGACAAATGGATTAACTTTGTACTTTGCATAAAGGGACATTGTTTCTTTTGCTAAATCTTCTTTTCTATTTTTAAATTTTTCTTGTAGGTCTTTTAATTTCGGTGCAAGATGAGCCATGACTATTTGGTCTTTGACTTGTTTCTTGTAAAGTGGAAGTAAAATTATTTTAAATAAAATAGTTAGAACTAAAACCGCAACCCAC
>JAYTYL010000097.1:0-3511 GCA_043742405.1 bacterium | reverse complement strand
GCAGTCTTACGTAAAAACCAGAAAAGTGCAAGAACAAGGAAGAATACGACTAAGTAGGATTTGTAGTTTTCTTTTAAGTTTTTAAACTCAGAGCTTAATGTGCTCGAGAATGAAGTAGAAGTTGTTTTTGTAAAAGTTGCAAATTCCAGCTTTGTTTTATCTAAGTCCATTTTCAGGCTCTCCCTATTTTCTTTATTCTTTTGCGAATCTACGATATTTTGTGCAATTATTTTAGCAACTTTACTTTCTGTAACTTTTATTTTTTCACTCACGGAGGTAACAGAGTTTGAACTAGGTGCGTAGTATATTGTCTGATTTGTTTTTACTGAAATAGTTGGCTTGTAAACCACTCTTTGTTTATTGGCAATCACTCCACACTTTATATTATTTATTAGAGCTGTGGTGAGGCGATACTGGTTACCAGTCACAGGTAAGCCGTAAGCATATTGTAGGTTTTTTACTTCTTGAGTGGTTACATTGCCATAGTAGCCTTTGCCATTTAGTTTGGCACCGTTATAATCATTTAAAAAAAATTGTAGCTTGGCAACATCGCCTCCACTACTATTTAACTTATTGAAAGTACTCATGTAATTTGTACAAGTAGTAGTCCCCACAGCTTGTGCTGCTGGCATGCCTACAATAACTGTATTTACAAGAGTATTATTTTGAAAATAGGGCTGATTAAAGGTATTCTGGGAATATGGGTAAACGCTTTCCACTCTCGTAATCTGTGCATTTGCATTCCCAGCTACAAAAATTGTAATTACTCCTAGCAACATTGTTATTTTACTCTTCATATTTAAATTTAAATTAATTAATATATTATATTTGTCTAATATACTTTAGATGTTACTAAAAGACAAAATAACTTGTCAAATGACTTTATAAACCTAACTTACTATCTGAAAATCTCTATATTTTATATAGTTATTTTGTTAAATATATTTTATAAACCTATAATGTATTTTATGTTTTTTTATATAAACCTATTATCTTTTTACAAATTCTAAAAACAAAAATACTGGTATCTCGGTACGGGCTATATTTTCAGCTTTTTGTTTCGGACCCTTACCTGATTCTTTGTTGGAACAAATCTCTTTCATAAAATTGAAATGTAGCCCTATACTTCTAAAAGTATTAAAATATTCTTCAAATGACCTATGAAAAGTGTAGGTATAGACTTTATCCTTTTTATTTCTAACAGAGGGGTTCATATCAATTTTTATTTCATGTGATGACTTGTATTTGTAGACTATTCTTCCTTGCAGACCCAAAACATTATTAAAGTGCCAATCAGACGATTGTGGAACACGAAAAGCCGGGTGATTTACCACACAGATAAACTTTCCCCCAACCTCTAGCACTCTCCCCACTTCTTTTGCAACACTTTTCAAATCTTTCATATTTACAAGACTTTCAATTGCAAATACAAAATCAAAGGAGTTTGCACCCACACCTTTCAAATCAGCAGCATCGGCTTTTAAAACATCCAACTTTCTTTTCCCCTCCTCTACAGAATTATAAAAATGCATTTCATTCCGTAAGTTTTCCTCTGCAAGCTCTAAGACCTCCGCATCCAAATCTATACCTAGCGCCATTTCAGGCTCACCTTTTAAATATTCTTTCAGAAAAAATCCTGTTCCACAACCAAGATCTAAAATTCTTTTATCTTTTACTTTTTCAAGTGGCAGAAACTTTAAAAGTTCTGGCAAAATAAGTTCCTTTTGGGAACTGGCAGTCTTTTTGATGGTCTGGTCATACCAGCTGGCAACTTTTCCCCAGCCTGTTTTTTCCCAGACTTCATCACGCAACTTTTTGTCTTTAAAGTTCTTTTTTTTCATTGAATTATTATAACATAATTTATGGTAGAATATTTACATGTCTAAAGTAAACAAAGAAGTATTGGGAGGCGGGTACGAGCCGACAAGATTTGAAAAAAAAATTTACACCAAATGGGAAAACTCTGGGTATTTTACACCTGAGAACTTGCCGGAGACAAAAGATGGAAAGAGAACTGAAAATTATACAATAGTAGTGCCGCCGCCAAATGTAACCGGCACTCTTCATATGGGCCATGCTGCCATGCTTGCTATTGAAGATACTCTTATTCGCTTTGAAAGAATGCGTGGGAAAAACACTTTGTGGCTTCCCGGCTCAGACTCAGCATCAATCGCGACACAAAACAAGGTTGAAAATGAAATTTATAAAAAAGAAAACAAAACTCGTTATGACTTGGGTCGGGAAGAACTTTTGAAACGAGTAGGAGAGTTCGCTTTACAAAGCAAAGCTACTATTTTTTCACAGTTTAAGGCTATTGGCTCATCTCTCGACTGGTCAAGAGAAGCATATACAATGGACTCAAAGCGAAATTTTGCTGTGGCAACAGCTTTTAAAAGAATGTACGATGACGGTCTTATTTACCGTGGATATAGAATTGTTAACTGGGACCCAAAAGGACAGACTACCATTTCTGATGATGAGATAGTTTACAAAGAAGAGAAGACAAAATTTTACTATTTTAAATATGGCCCTTTTACAATTGGTACATCGAGACCAGAAACGAAGTTTGGTGATAAGTATGTGGTAATGCACCCTGATGATAAGAGATATGAACAATACAAACATGGTGACAAACTTGCAGTAGAGTGGATAAATGGCGAAATTGAAGCAACTGTCATAAAAGATAAGGCAGTAGATATGGGATTTGGAACTGGTGTTATGACTATAACTCCATGGCACAGTAAAGAGGACTTTGAAATTGCAAAGCGACACAACCTTGATTATGAGCAAATAATAGACAGAAATGGTAAGTTGCTAAGTACTACTGGAGAATTTGCAGGTATTCATATTAAAAAAGCAAGATCCCTGATTGTTGAAAAGTTGAAGAGTAAAGGCTTGGTAGAAAAAGAGGAAGACTACACACACAATATTGCTACAGCGGAGAGAACTGGTGAAAATATCGAGCCTCAGATTATGGAGCAATGGTTTATTGATGTGAACAAGAAAGTTGAAATTAAAAATTCTAAGCTTAAAAATATAAAAACTGGAAATAAATATTCTTTAAAAGAACTAATGCTTTCTGTAGTGGAAACTGGCGAAATAAAAATAAGTCCGGAAAGATTTGAAAAAACATATATTCAATGGGTGAATAATTTGTATGATTGGTGTATTTCTAGACAGATTTGGTTTGGACACAGGATAAATGTTTGGTATAAAAATAAAAACACGAGCGAGCAAGAAATTTATTGTGATGTGGTTCCACCGTCTGGTGAAGATTGGGAACAGGACGAAGATACTTTAGATACCTGGTTTTCGTCAGCACTTTGGACATTTTCAACACTTGGTTGGCCAAATGATACGGGGGATTTAAAAAAATATCATCCTACCAATGTCTTGGAGACTGGATACGATATCTTACCTTTTTGGGTTTCAAGAATGGTACTTATGTCTACCTACCACTTAGGTGAAGTACCTTTTAGCAATGTATATTTCCATGGTTTGGTTCGCGATG
>JAYTYL010000096.1:0-2665 GCA_043742405.1 bacterium | reverse complement strand
T
Organism: bacterium; assembly: GCA_043742405.1. Lineage (GTDB taxonomy): Bacteria > Patescibacteriota > Minisyncoccia > Phycocordibacterales > UBA5272 > JBBQKQ01. The sequence continues at coordinate 2,664 of JAYTYL010000096.1, read as the reverse complement.
TTTGTTTTGTTTTTTATTTTCTAAATAATTATTTTTGCCCATCACTTTTTTACCTGTTTTTAATTCTATCTTTTGTCTTGCTTCCCCAGCAACTTGTCCACCTTCCTTTGCATCACGTTTCAGTTCTAGTAATTTGTGAGAATTTCTATTTTTGGTAATTTCTGTGGTCGTGGCTTCACCAAGCATTGTAAGAATTATTTCCAGTTCGTTGAAATGGTCTCTGGGATTATCTTCATTTCTCAAAGATTTGAAATCCTTAATCTCTTTGGCAGTTTTTTCAAATGTTCCTCTATAAATTTCATTTGTAAGAATTGCAAATTCCAATCCTTCTTTCGCACCTCTGTCTTTCCACTCATCTGTTAAAGAATTTCTAACATTTATTCCACGCATTCTTTTACTTATCCAGTCATCATCATATCCCTTTGCTGTGTAGGTATTTTTAGCCCTGACAATAGCCCTTTCAGGGTCTTGGATTTCTTCTATTCGTTCTTGACCAACTTGTGCAAGCCACAATTTGAACGGCTCTGCTTTTTTACTTGGAATAGATTGAATGAGTCTGAAAATAGTTGCCAAGTTTCCTGTATCTGTATAACGCAATTTACCGTCTGGGGCTATCATTTTCAAAGCGTTACAATTTGTAACGGTTTCCCGCGCCCCTTCATCTAAAAGTCTTTTTTTAAGAACGCGCCAGTAAACTTGTGGGTTCTGACTGTCTGTCAAAATAGAAATTATATCTACGACTGCAAAATACCATTGCTCATTTTCCCAAACTCTTCTAATTGTTTTGTCTTCAAATACAGTTATGTTTTTATTTGTATTTATTTTTTTCATAAATTTTACTTTCTTATACTTATAATTATACTTTACAATTCTTGATAATACGAATTTAAAATAGGTTATACTTATACTAATGTTTTTTACTTACATTCTAGAGAGTTCAGATAGCACTTATTATACAGGCTCTACAAACAACTTAAAAAAGCGTCTATACCAACATAACAATACTAAATCTGGTGCGCACTACACAAAAATACGTCGGCCAGTAACTTTAAAATATTCGGAGTCGTGCGGGACTTACAGCGAAGCTAGGAAAAGAGAATGTGAGATAAAAAAGTTAAGCCGATCGCAAAAGATTAGAATTATGACTTCAAAGTAATACAAGATATTTATTCTGCGTAATTTTTGAGTTGGTTGATTTTAGGATGGTTGCGGATCTTTTCATGAACTTTACTTTCTATCTGCCTGATACGTTCACGAGTGACTTGAAAATGTTGTCCCACTTCTTCCAGAGTGTGTGGTGTACCTCCGTCCAGACCATTTCTCATAATTATTATTTGTCTCTCTTTTTCTGACAAATCAGAGAGTATTTCTCTTATTTGGTCTTGCAAAATTCGAAGTGACGCTTCTTGCTGAGGAGAACGTATTTTGTCGTCTGCTATAAAATCTCCCAACGTGGAACGATCACTCTCATCAGAGTCTCCAACAGGCTTTTCCAAAGAAACAGTGTCCTGGTTTATACTTTCTACCATTCGCACCTTTTCTACTTCTACTCCCATTTCAGTCGCAATTTCATCGGCACTAGGCTCACGACCCAGATCCTGCGCCAGCCTTCTGTAAACCTGTTTGTATTTAGCAATTGTTTCTACCATGTGCACAGGAATACGGATAGTTCGTGATTGGTCGGCTAGAGCTCTTGTTATGGCTTGTCGAATCCACCAAGTTGCATAAGTTGAAAATTTAAAACCTTTAGTCCAGTCAAACTTTTCTACAGCTTTGTAAAGACCAACATTCCCCTCTTGTATGAGATCGAGCAAAGTTAAGTCTTGACTTCTAAGTGCATATTTTTTTGCTGTGGAAACCACCAAACGGAGGTTTGCTTTCATCAAAATTTCTTTAGCTTCATTTTCCCCTTTTTCTATTCTTTTTGCCAGACGAACTTCTTCTTCCGAAGAAATCAGTGGATATTGACCTATTTCTTTTAAGTAGACCTGTATCGAATCGTTGTTAGCGTACTCATTTTTCAAATTAGAGATTTCATTGTCCATATTCAAAAGGTTTCCACTCTCTAGCACATTAACATTTATACCTTCTATCTTTTTATAGAGAGCGTCGATTTTTTTTATGTTATCTTCTGGACTGGGATAGATTTTTAGAATCTCATCATGAGTAATAAAACCTCTTTGTTTACCTTTTGCAAGCAATTCCAAAATTGCAACTTCTTTATCGTCGGCCATTTTTGCTTGTCTGTCTATTCTCGGCTTATGTGAAATGGTAAGTGCTTTTGGTTTTTTCTTTTTAGTTTCTTCCAAACCAGAAAATTGTTCACTTCCCCAAGATTGTTGTTTTTTGATAATTTTTTTGTTTACTTTTTTTATCAACTTTTTAGTTGATACAATTTTTTTAACTTTAGTTTTTACAGATTTTTTTCCTAGGACTTTTTTCTTGCTATTTTTATTCACAACTTTTTTATTTTTTATAATCTTAGTTTTTTTTACCATATTTATTTGTCCAATTATACCACAAAAAAAACTCTATTAATAGAGTTTTTTTGCTTGGAAATTGCTGTAACTAAGGACAAACAACCGCAGTCGTACCGGCTCCAGCATTTGTGATAGCAGTACCAGTAACAATCAATTTTGAAGTTCCGTTTGAGTCAATACACCA
>JAYTYL010000095.1:0-2038 GCA_043742405.1 bacterium | reverse complement strand
AATGAATTTTATTCTAATATTTCTGCGACAAAAATTTCTAAAATAAAAATTGAAAAAGTAAAAGAAAAATCCCCCTTGCCCCCTTTGAAAGGGGGAATAGTGCCAATTGCAAAACCAGATAGGGCCCAGGCGAATTTAAGGATTGCTTATAGAATTAAAGCGCTTAGTAAAACTGAAAGAGTGACATGGGTAATATTAAAAAGAATTCTTTCTGGTGGCTTTACGAGTAGATTAATGAAAATACTACGTGATGAAGAAGGGCTGATTTATAGTATCGGGCTTTATAGGGATTTATTTGCTGGAGATTTTGCCACTGCCTACTTTGCGACCAATACTAAAAAAGAAAAAGTTGAAGATTTAATAAAAATTCTAAAAGAAGAAATTGAATATGCTAAAACAAATATTACAGATGAAGAAGTGAAAAAGGTGATACCGATAGTGGAGTATTATGAAAGTAGAGAGGTAAATGTGGGTGGGACTGTGGGAGATGTGATATCTACGGAAATTTATGGTGGCGGGTATTTGTCGTCTAAAGAGTTTTTAAAGATGATAGAGAAAGTTACAGCTAAAGATGTAAAAAAGCTTATGCAGAAAATATTTGTTCCGGAAAATTTGATAAAAATAGTTTTGGGATAATTTGTGCATTTGACAAAAATTTAAAATTATGGTATGATTTTTACAGCTTTGGGGATGGTCCTCAGAGCTAAGCAAACAGGAGATTTTCGTGACCGATATCAAAACTGAAGTACCTTTTGGCATGTCTGCCGCCGCGCAAGCGTCGGCTGACGCCTCGGCTGCCCACGCGGCAGCCGTAGCAGCTGCGATAGCAGCTGTGGTCGCTGCAGTGAAAGCTGCAGCCGAGAGGGAAAAGGAATTGGAAGGGGCGAAGAAATCCGGTAGCTGACCGGCGAAAGGGCGGGCGCTTCGCGCCCGCCCCAACGACGGACAAGAAGACCAACACGGTCTTTTTTTGTTGAATTAGCTCACACACATATGTCCTCTCCCTTCAATGATAACATATATTCATTTGGAGTTAAATAATCTAGTCCTGCATGCGGTCTCTCATGGTTGTACCACTTTAAATATATTTGTAGTTTTTGATTTAACAAGTCTAAATTAACTAATGCCGTGTATTTTTCTTTTTCAAGAAAATCTTCAGAGAGTGTCCTGTTAAATCTTTCAACATTTGCATTCATCTTAGGACATCTTGGGTAACTATGATAATGAACAATTTGATTTTCTTTTAAAGACGCTTTAAAGTGTTTTGCAAACTCAGATCCATTGTCGGTTTGGATTTTCTTAATTGGAAAATCTTTAATACAAGTTTCAATAAAATCTTTTGTCTTGCTACTTTTATGAGTTAAATAGCATTTGGCAAAAGCAGTCTTTGTTTCCGTATCTATACCAGTTAAGGTATACAATTTTATGTTACAGAAATGTCTAATAACTGTATCTACTTGAAAAACATTCTCACCTCTCTTCTTTCTTAATTTAAGTGTCTTTTTCCTTTGTTTTACATAGACTTTACCACTTCTACCATTAAGTGTCATTCTTTGATTCATGGGTAAAAGACCTTTTCTTTTTAAATCATAAATTATTCTACCAATAGTAGAAATACTTGGAGTAATATCTCCAAACTTTTTCTTCAATATTTTAAATATTTTATTTTTACCTAATTTACCTGGTTTCTTTCTTTGGCTTAAAATCTCATCCCTAATCTCTTGTTTTACTTCACTTGGTCTAAATCTTTTAGGTCTTCTACTTTTACTTGAAAGTACATGAATTTTACCTTTACTTTCTCTTAATAATTTTTTCCATCTTCTAATAGTTCTTCTATTTACCTTAAAAGCTTCCTCCGCTAATTTTTCTCCATGCTTGATCGCATAATCTATGACATGGATTCTTTTGTTAATTTCTTCTTCATTCATACCACGTAACCTTAGCACACGGTTGTAGATAGTGATACTACCTCTAACTCCTTTAATGTTGGATTTGATTCTCATATGTCTGGAGAGGACAGATGTTATGAGCCTATACA
>JAYTYL010000094.1:0-10579 GCA_043742405.1 bacterium | reverse complement strand
CTGTCTAGGATCGGGTATAGAAGAAAAATTTTTTGGTTTTTGAGATAATATTTTTTTAAATCAACAATGGTCATATTGGCTTTCTTGGCTTTTGTACTGTCTTCAAAAATATACAGGAGTGCTTCTAGGACGTCGAGTGCTTTTACAAACGTGAAAATATTTACACTGGGCTCTTCTGCATTTTTCTCTGCTTCATAATCATGAGTAAAACTAAGAAGTTTTTGAGCAAGGGTACTGTCTGGCATATAGTCGACTGCTAACTTTTCCACAGCCTCTAATTCTTTCCTTGTATCATCTACTGTTTTTTTATAAGCCGGAACATCACCTTTTAAAATCTCACCTAAATCGTGAGATAAAATCATAAAAATAACATCTGCGCTGTTTTGTAAAAATTCCTTACCTTTCTGTTTTGGATCATTTAAAATTTTGCCGATAAAAAACGTATACAAAAATAGTATAAAAAATGTGTGCTCAGGAACTGAGTCTTTTTGTTCAGAATCTTTTTTAACTTCAGGAGAAAAAAGGTAAATACGTTTAATTCTATAAAAAAAGCTCGACATTACTAATATTTCATTTTCAGCAGTCACCTCTTTTTGTTGCATTTTTTTATCCGCAAGGTTTTCTTTTGAAAGATGTTGAATGAGCATACTATGAAATTCTTCAGCGCCTTCACTAGAAGGGGTTACTGAGTTTTCTGATTTATGACTTCTCTTGTAAATTAGCCTCACTAATATCTTATAAATATCATATATGTCGGGAAATTCTTCGATATATCTTAAATAACTTTGGTTGAAAATCTCTACTGTTCTGTATCTGTAGCTAAGTATTTTTTCTTTAGTTTTTTTGTCTTTATTGGAAATGAACAAAAGTTGGGATACACCTTTCATGGCTTTTACCAATCTCCCAATTCGCACATCTTCTTCAGTTAAAACTTTTTCTTGAAGAGTTGTCGGTAAATAAAGAGACCCTTTATATTTTAAATAATCAGCAAACATTGCTGTTTTAAAATCGGTATCTATAGATAAATTATTTAAATAGTTTTCAACTCTCCCAATCTCCAATAATTGGTGCTCATGGGAAAGTATTCCTACTTTAATACCCACAACCTCTGTGAGGTCAGCAAGATCTGATGCTAGCATAATGTCAAAAACTTTTTTACTCACTCCTTCTTTAGCCAAACTTTGGTCTTTGGTTTTTAAATATTCAAATATAAACATAGAGATAAAACCTTTATCACCATTTGTAAAAATAGTACTTTCGTTTTCTCTATCGTGTTCAGTTTCTTTTTTAAAGCGGAGTCTGTTGATAAAAAAAGTAAGGTAGATAAGTGCGCGAGTCGCTCTTATATTTTCTTTAGAACCTTCATTTTGGTTTGGTGATTTGTGGCCGGGGTCTGTTGGCATGTTTTTACAGTATAGCAAAAGTTTGCTATAATTAAGCAAATGACCATGGGAAATTTATATATTATAGCGACACCGATAGGGAACTTGGAAGATATTACTTTTCGAGCTATTCGGCTTTTAAAAGAAGTAGATTTTGTGTTTGCAGAAGATACTCGCACAACGGGAATACTTTTTCAAAAACATGAAATCCAAAATAATAAAAGACTGAGAAGCTATAATGCGCATAATCATAGAGAAAAAAATCTAGAAATTATAAAATTTCTAGAAGAGGGTAAAAATATTGCGCTAGTGAGTGACGCAGGTACACCAGGAATTTCCGACCCAGGATACTCGGCAGTGAGTGAGGTCAGAAAGGTACTCTCAGAGACAAAAATAGTATCTATTCCTGGTCCCTCAGCTTTAACAGCCTTTGTATCGATTCTTGGTGTAGGAACTCATGCTTGGACATTTTATGGTTTTTTGCCACACAAAAATGGTCGACAGACTTTATTAAAAGAAATGCTCGCAAGTGAGTACTCAAGTATATTTTATGAGTCGACGCATAGGATAGAGAAGTGTTTAAATGAATTGCAAAAGCTAAACTGTGGTAGAAAGATAGCCATTGGTAAAGAGTTGACTAAAATTTATGAAGATGTTTTAATTGGGACACCTGAAGAATTGTTGGCAATATTTGGAAAAGACCCACAAAAGAAAAAAGGAGAATTTGCTGTGATGATTGTGTGATATAATTGACAAATGACAAAAAAGACAATGATAACAGTTTTGGGAGGAATCGTAATGGTTTTACCATTCATAGGTTTTCCCAATTCTGTTGCTACACCAATATTTTTTCTTTGTGGGTTAGGCGTGATTTTTATAGTTCGTAGTGTGTCGAAAAAAAAAGCTACTTTACCCCAATAATTTTTTCGACAACACTTTTCACAGTGTCTCCACTTGCGACGTCTTTCAGCTCTTTTACGCACATACCTACATATTTGCCTATGGATTTTGCATCTATTTCACCCAATTTACTTAAAATCTCGCCCACTTTTTTCTCAGTCTCTTCTAGTGTTAGTTGAGCGGGTAAAAATTTTGCTAAAATATTCTTCTCCAATATCTCACTGTCTGCAAGCTCGGCTCTACCAGCGTCTATAAATTGTTTTATAGAGTCTTCTCTTTTTTTAATTTCTTTTTTTATAACTGTCATTATTTCTTCATCTGTGAGCACATCCTGGGGAGTTTTTCCATTAGATGTTAAATGCATCATAAATCCGGAAAGCAGCGCCCGATAGGTCATTTTTGCTGTTTCATCACCAGCCTTCATTGCTTCTTTCAATAATTCTTTTATTTTTTCTTGCATATTAATATTATAGCATTTTTACAGATTTATACTATTTTTTAAGCCAAGCTGGGTAATATTTTAAAAAACCTGGGTTTTTAGTAAAAATAATTGTACTGGTAGAAGTATGATCAAAATTTGTAAATAAAGCAACTCCAGGGCCATCAGTTTTTAGAAATTGGTTTTGCCAAGGAGCGATTATCATATCATATTTTTTTTCACCACCGGCTGGATTTTTTTCAAAAATTGTCATAAAAATGTTTTGACTAGACTTATTTAAAACATAAGCCGCCGTGTTCAAATCTTCTTTTTTGTAAGTCTCAGAATATTTTCCATCGTAGTAAATTAGACGTGTATGTATTATCATATTTTCAGGATCAGTGATAAGTGCGTTGGTATAAAAATAAGAAAAAAAGGATATTGTGAACAAGAAAAATGCACCAAAAAAAATAATGTGATACTCATTTGTCTGGGTATTTAGTTTCATAATTTGCAGTATATAACATATATTAAATTAATGACACAGATTCCCATGCTATACTAAATAAAATATGGATACGATAACTTTTTTAGTTGTTTTGGTAATAATTTTGATACTTGCATTTCTTGTATTGATTTTCATTTTGCTAAATAAAAAGGAAATTTTAAAAGACGACCGAGTGATAGAAAATTCTCTACAACACTTAAGTGAAATGATGCGCGGGATGGAAAATAAAGTTCTTGGAAGTGAAAGAGAAATGAAGCGGGTAAGCGAAAACCAATTTCAAGAATCTTTTAAGTTGATAAAAGAGATTACCCAAGAAATTACTGAAGTAAAAGAGGGTAACAAACAAGTTTTGGGGATGACTGAACAACTTTCCAACTTAGAAAAAGTTCTTACCAACCAAAAACAACGTGGCAACTGGGGTGAAAGTTCTTTGGAATTGATTCTCTCCAACTTTTTACCTGGAAATTACCAAATGCAATATGGCTTTAAAAATGGAGAAATTGTCGACGCTGTGATATTTGTCAAAGACAAGTTTTTACCGATAGACTCAAAATTTTCACTCGACAATTACCAAAAATGTATTGATGCCGAAGAGACAAAAAATGAAAATGGCGACAAAAAATATTATGCAAAAGAGTTTAAAAGAGACCTAAAACTTAGAATACAAGAAACTGCAAAGTATATCCGCGAAAATGAAAATACTTTGCCGATAGCTTTTATGTTTATACCAAGCGAGGCAATTTATTACGATCTTCTTTCTGGCGAACAAGGTAGGACAAATGAAAATATGCAAGATGTCATAGAGTTTGCACAAAAACAAAAAGTTTTTATTGTTTCCCCCACTTCTATTTTAGCCTACCTCCATTTAGTTTTGTCTGGTATAAAAGCCTTTAAAGTAGAAGAAAATGCAAAAAAAATACAAGAAAAAGTTGCCGAGCTTGGAGTACATATTCAAAAGTTTGATGAGGGTTACAAGAAGCTTGGAAACTCCATTTCGGCAGCCGTGAACCACTACAACTCTTCCTACACTCAACTAAAAAATATAGACAAAGATGTTTACAAAATCACAGACGGCGAAGAAGGAAAAAAGATAGAAGTAGAAAAAATCGAAAACCCAATGTTGGGCGAGTAGAACCACAGTATGTTGACAAATATTTTATATAGTTTATACTAAAATATACCGACGCCGTTAGGCGACAGCGACCTTTTGTAGCAATGCAAAAGAAGCGCAAATTAAACCAAATAAAATATTATGTACATAAAAGATTTTTTGAGTTGGACAAAAAATAAAATAGATTTGAACAAAGATTCAAAAGAAAATCTTGCCAGATATGGAGAAGTACGCTGGGCTGCAGTGGGAGTAAACATCGGAAGTGAGATAGACGGTAAAAATGATAATTTCACTCGCCCAGTCTACATTGTGTCTGCTGCAGGACCAGACTTATGTTTAGTTATACCGATGTCATCAAAATTAAAAAATGTATCTGGATACTTTGAAATAGAAGTAGCAGAGGAAAAAGTTTCATTGTGTGTACATCAAATGCGAGTAATCTCTAAAAAAAGAATTTTAGGTAGAATAGAAAATTTGTCTTCCAATAAGCAAAATTATATTAAAAAAATAATTAAGCAATATTATAATTTATAAAATTTAAATGATTTTTATAGAAGCGCCGAGAGAATTTAGGCGCTTTGCTATTTCCTCGTAGCCGCGGTTGATGGAGTAGACATTGCGCAAAATTGAAGTCCCCGTAGCACCAAGCATGGCTATCATGATTATCATCGCGGGCCGCAAAGCTTCTGGGCAAACTATTTGTGTGGCTTTGAACTTTGTAGGACCGTAAACAAAAACCCGATGAGGGTCGAGAAGTACAATATTTCCAGCCATGCGGTTTAGCTCGGTAAAATAAATCGCGCGGTTTTCCCACATCCAGTCATTTATAAGTGTGCGGCCTTTTGCCATGGCACAAATAGGTACAAAAAATGGCAAGTTGTCGACGTTTATGCCCGGATATGGTTGTGCATGAAGCTTATCTTGCAATGCTAGTAATTTTGACGGTTTGATAGTTATATCACAAAGCGTAGTTCGCTCATTTTTGGAAAAATATTCTTTAGATTTTATAAATTTGAGGCCCATCTTTTTCAATTTATAAAGTTCTAATTCTAAAAATCTTATAGGGCACCTTTCTACAGTTATTTCTGAGTTGGTAACAATAGCCGCTGAAAAAAACATCATACTTTCTATAGGGTCTTCGGAGTTGTAAAATTCTATTTCTCTATCAATTTTTTCTATGCCATGAACTACTAAAGTAGTAGTGCCAATCCCCCCTATTTTTACCCCACATTTTTCCAAAAAGAAACAAACATCTTGTACTTGGTAATTTGGTGGAGCAAATTTTATAGTGGTAATCCCTGGAATTAGAGCTGCATAAATAAGAACATTTTCCGTTGCGGTGTCACTACTTTCGTACATTATTATTTCTCTATGTTTTTTAAATTTGCCAGTACTTATTTCATAATACTCATCTTTAGTTTTTATCTTGACTCCCAGATTTTCTAACGCAAACTTGTGTGCGGTAATTGTTCTATTTCCCATCTTACAGCCACCTGCGTGAGGTAAATTAAACTTGGGCACTTTGTGTGCAAGCGCGCCTATCATCATTAAAGCCGAGCGGATTTTGGCTGCCGAGTCTTTCTTTAAGCTCTCCATTTTAAAAGTTTTTGGAGGAACTATCTCCAGAGTATTTTTGGAAAGCCAATTTAGCTCTACTCCGATACTTTCAAAAACCTCCAAGATACGTTTTACCTCTTCTATCTGTGGGATGTTGTGCAGAATTGTTTTATTTTCATTTAAAAGTGTTGCACATAAAAGTCCGAGAGCTCCATTTTTAGATGGATTGGTTTTTATTTTTCCGCTGAGCTTTTTGCCTCCGACTATTTTAAAATCCAAACTTTTTTCTGTCATTTCTGGTAAAATATAGCATAGATGCTAAATATTGTATACAACGGAGAAACGGCCAATCTTTCAAGTATGAAAGTTATAGGGGGGTCTGTAAAAATGTTTGTGAATATAGAGACTAAAGAAGATTTAGAATTATTTGTTAAAAGTTTGAGTGAAGAAGAAGTTAAAAATATTTTTGTGATCGGGGACGGAACGAATACTATTTTTTTGCGAGAAAATAGAGAGATGATTTTAATAAAACTAGGAATGAAAGAGATTTTTAAAAGTAAAGATACTGTAGAGGTAGGAGCAAATATAAATTGGGATGAGTTTGTAAAAATATATATGAAACTTGGTGGATTAGGGATGGAGCTACTTTCTAAAATCCCTGGAACAGTAGGTGCAGCGCCAGTGCAAAATATTGGTGCCTATGGACAAGAAGTTTCTAACTTTATAGAAGGAGTGAAAGTATTTGATTTGCAAGATAGGCAATTTAAAGTTTTAAAAAACAGTGAATGTGAGTTTGAATATAGAAGTTCGATTTTTAAGAAAGAAAAAAACAGATATATTATTTATGAGATAGTCTTTAAAATTTTGAACTTTCCAGTTAGACAAACAAGAGAAGAAATAATTATTTTGCGGGAAAGTAAATTGCCGGACCCTAAAATAGTTGCCAATTGCGGCTCGTTTTTTAAAAACCTTTTTTTGAATAATGATGAATTAGAAAGAGTGAAAACTCTTTTTCCAGATATACCAGTTTTTACTCATGAGAAGAATTTTAAAATACCGATAGCTTATGTTTTAGAAAAACTAGGGTTTAAAAATTTTAACCCAGATTTTACAAATGGAAACTTTGGAACTTATAGAAACCACGCACTCGTAATAATTTCTAATGGAAAAGGAGAGGGTAAAGAGTTTTTAGAGTTTGTAGATAAAATAAAAAAAGCTGTTTTCGAAAAAACAGGTTTAATTATTGAAGAGGAAGTAAATTTGGTTTAGTGTTGCTCTACAAATGTAAGTGCAATACCTTTTTTACCAGCACGGCCAGTACGGCCAATACGGTGAGTATAGTCTTCATAGTTTTCTGGAATGTCGTAGTTTATAACATGAGTTACGTCTTTAATGTCGAGCCCTCTACTTGCTACGTCGGTCGCAATTAAAATACCTACCAGCCCATCTTTAAAATCTTTGATTGCCCTGTTTCTTTGTCCTTGGCGAAGGTCACCGTGGATGTATTGAGACTTGAAACCACGCTGGCCTAGCTCGCGCTCGAGTTTTTCTGTACCACTTTTTGTACGGCAGAAAATAATAGTTTTGTCAGAGCCTTCCTTTACTAGAGCATCGTGGAGCTTTTCTATTTTGTCGGAAAGTCCAGAGTAACGAACAACGTCTTGATCTACGTTTTTAGCAGTCTCTTGGCTTTTAACCGAAATTTTTACCGGGTTTACCATAAACCTTTGTGAAATCATTTCTATTTCTCTACTCATTGTTGCCGAGAAACAATAGGTTTGTCTGCCTTCTTTTTGGCATTGGTTCAAGATCGCCTCTATGTCATCACGAAAACCCATGTCGAGCATTCGGTCTGCTTCGTCTAAGATCACAATAGAGATGTCGGAAAGATTAAGTACTTTTCTTTTTACAAGGTCTTGAATTCTTCCTGGAGTACCAATTACAATGTCGTTTTTCACTTTTGCTTGCTGAATTTGGCGGAACATGTTTGCTCCCCCTATCACCAAATGAGTCCACATTTTCATACCAAGAGTAAAGTTGCGAAAATCTTTTTCAATTTGGGTTGCAAGTTCTCTTGTTGGTGCTAAAATAATAGCTTTTTTGCTGGCCTCGTCTTTTGTATCTATTATACTTTGTTTTATAAGTGTGATTACAGGTAATAAAAAAGCCAAAGTTTTACCGGTCCCAGTATTTGCAATACCCATGATGTCGCGGCCTTCAAGGCCAATTGGAATAGCTTTGTCTTGTATTGGTGTTGGTGTGTTAATATTTAGATTCTTAAGATTTTGTAAAAGCATTTCATCAGCCTTAAAATCTGAAAATGTATGAGTTGGTATGTAAACTTCTTCCTCTGTCACCACAGCCTTTTGAATGTATTTATTGATATCAATTCTTCCACCACCTGAACCTCTCCCTCTCCCACCACCACCGCCAAATCTGCGCCCGCCCCCACCAAAAGAACTTCTGCCTCCACCAGAAAAGCTACTTCTTCCGCTTGAAAATGTTCTTGTTGGCCTTTCGTCGTTATTACGAGTATTCCTAGTGCCAAATCCTCCACTTCGGCGCGGCTTTACCCCACTTCTTTCCACAGTGAAAGATATTCTCTTCTCACCATTATTTCTATTTTGCATATTTTGTAAATCTCTAAAAAACTCTTTTTACTATTAATTCAATCTTTTTTGATTGGGAAGCACTAAATGAAAATTTGATTTAAAATTCGCTCGAAACAAAAATTATTGAGCAACTTTTAAGAAAAATGTATATTCTGCGCTTACTTTTTTGTAAGTTTTTAAAGATGAAAGTAGTATACACTATTTTGTATTTTTGTCAAACTGTAGTCATTTACATCAAATTCACTTGCATTTATTTTTTAACAGGTGTATAGTTAGTATACTTAACTAAGTTAAGTATTAATAAATAAAAAATTATGCAAAGTAAATTAGTGAAAAGTGCACTTGCTCTTTCCATAGTTGGAACTACCATTGTGTCAGCTTTTGCTGATAACATAATGACAGCTTCTATGAATATGGAGTTTAATTCAAATTTGTCTCTGGGTTCACGTGGTAATGACGTTATTTCTTTGCAAAAACTTCTCGGTGTAAGTACGACTGGCTTTTTTGGTAGACTTACTAGAAATGCACTCATGAATTATCAAAAAGAAAATGGTATTTCAGCTACTGGCTACTTTGGACCTATTACTAGGAATAAATTTAAAAACAATCATATGATGATGAATGATAATGCTGGAACAGGTGTAATGGTCGGTGGAGCCGCAATGCTACCAAACCGAGACATTGTTGACAACGCAGTACTTGCAAGTAATGTAACTACAGTAGTTGCTGCAGTAAAAGCAGCAGGGCTAGTAGACACGCTTAAAAGCGAAGGCCCTTTCACAGTTTTTGCTCCAAATAACGACGCTTTCGCAGCACTTCCTGCGGGAACTGTGGCATCTTTGTTACTCCCAGAAAACAAAGCTAAATTAGTGGATATCCTTACTTACCACGTAGTTGCTGGAAGATATACATCTGCCGATATAAAGGACGGAATGACACTTAAAACTGTAGAAGGTAAAAATCTAACTTTCACTAAAGTAAATGGAAATTGGATGATAAATGGAACTGTGGGTGTGGAAACTGCCGATGTTATTTCTAAAAATGGTGTGACCTTTGTTATAAAAGGTGTTCTTATGCCGCCAGCAATGTAATTTGTTTGTATTTTCACAAATATATTTTAAATATATTTGTGTATAATATATGTAAATATGTAATATGCTTAATTATTTAAAACAAAAATTAAAGGAGCATTTTGCAATGAAAACCTACAGTGTAGGTATCTTACAGGCGCAAGTATACCGAGCTTTAAAGAAAGAAACGAATGACATTCTAAAAGACTACTCACTCTCAAGTTTCGATTGGGCGCTTTTAGGAATTTTGAGTGAAAGTAAACAAGGTGAAAATGCTGTAGATTTAAGTGATGAGCTGGACGTCTCACAAGCTTTTATATCTAAGATAATTAAAAAATTATTAAAAGAGGAATATATTGAGATAAAAAAAGAAAAAGACGCAAGGTTTAGAAAAATATTTTTAACTGAGTTCGGTAGAAAAAATCTAGAAAAAATCGAGCCGATTTTAAAAAATAAGATGAAAGTGCTCTTAAAGGGAGTGGTGCTTACTGATTTATATGGTTACGTGAATACTTTAAAAAAGATTGCGGAAAATTCATTAGACAAAACCAATCAACGATAACTCTATGATACACTAATTAAAAATGCAAAATAAAAAAATATATTTAATAATATTAGGGCTAGTTTTAGCTATAGTTCTCACGTTTTTTTTGTGCAAGAGAAACACAAGTTTTACTTCTATGAAAGAGATAAATAGTTTAACGGAAAAAATAGTAAATGAAAAAAATTTAGACAATGAAGACAAGCTAAATGCTGACCGCTTGGCAAGGTGGAACCTGATGTCGCAGCATGGGTGGGAAGTAGAACAATATTTATCTGTCGAAAATCAAACTTTGACTGAAGATAAAAAAGATAACTTTGAAAGTCTTTTGAATGACTATCTTCTCTCCAAGATGGACTCGGAGTTTAAGTCAGGAAATACTTTAAAAAGTTATAGAGGAAAAGATGGCAATTTCATATTTATATTTACTAACTTAGAAAATTCTGGAGCTTACAACTTAAGATCGGACGTTTACCAACT
>JAYTYL010000093.1:0-7741 GCA_043742405.1 bacterium | reverse complement strand
TGATAATTTCTAGCTGCTCGGTAGGTAAAAAGTTAAACATTTCATAAACAATCTTCATACCACGTGCGCCGACCAATAAAAATTTAAATGGAATTTTTTCCTCGTAAACCTTTTTCAATATTTCGGCTGTGAGTTTTAAGTTGTTAATATGGCCTTCGGCATTCCCTAACCAGCCAATAACAGGTAGACCACTAGTGTCTATTTCAAATTCCTTATTTTCTTCATAATCAGAAAATTTTACAAGTGTAGGTATAATAATGGTATTTTTATTATATTGTAAAAGCCAATCTTGAGTAAAGTGTCCTCCCGCAAAACACATAGATGATTTTTTGGCTAGCCATTTAACTTTAAAAGGAGAATGTTGGAAAACAGCATCGTCAATATCAAAAATACTTGGTTTCAATTTTAAAATATTGTTTAGTAACAGAAAACAGAAAATAAATTTGTTATAAATTCCACGTTGAATAAAAATTAAATCATAGCCACCGAAAAATATTTGATAAGCTTGGAATAGAGTAACTTTTATTTGCGAGAAATAATTTAGTTGTGAAATTTCTTGCGAAGAAGGAGAAACAAAATCCCATTCTATACTGTTGTCAAACTCAGTAATGTATTTTCCCAATAAATACGAACGGTATTTAGAACTAGCTAAGTATTTGTTGCCTGAAGTGAAGTTCAAAATCTTCATCATTTTATTATATCATAAATATTTTCTATAGTTTTGCAATAATGAAATTATAGTTTATAATAGCTTGTAATAAAAGCAAAAAAATTAAGATTAAAATCTGGTAAAAATTATGTTAAAAACTACCTATCTTGTAACTGGTGTAGCAGGCTTCTTGGGAAGTCATGTGGCAGACGCACTACTCGCGCGTGGCCACAGAGTTATAGGGGTAGATAATTTATTGGGAGGATATTTGGACAATGTTCCAAAAGGTGTTGAATTTCACCAAGTAGATTGCATTGATAGGCAAAAAATGTTTGAGCTGACAATGGGAGTGGATATTGTTTATCACTGCGCAGCTACTGCTTACGAAGGTTTGAGTGTATTTTCTCCACACGTGGTTACACAAAATATTTTTGGTATTACCACGTCTGTTGTAAGTGCTGCGATTGAAAATAAAGTCAAAAGAATAATTTATTGTTCATCTATGGCAAGATATGGATATCAACCTACTGTACCTTTTACAGAAGACATGATACCAAAACCAGTAGACCCGTATGGAATAGCCAAGCTTGCAGGTGAAGATGTACTTCGGAACTTATGTGAAACTCATGGCGTAGAGTACGTTATTGCAGTGCCACACAATATTATTGGTGAAAGACAAAAGTATGACGATCCCTTTCGTAATGTGGCATCTATTATGATTAATATGATGCTACAAGGTAGGCAGCCATATATCTACGGAGATGGTTTACAAATGCGCTGCTTTTCATTTGTACAAGATGTTGTCGACCCGCTTTTAAAAATGGCTACCAATGAAAATGTCGTGGGGGAAATAATAAATGTTGGTCCAGATGAAGAGTTTATAACTATAAACGAGCTTGCAAAAATTATTGCTAAACTTTTGGACTTTAAACTCGAGCCAGTATATATTGCAGATAGGCCGTGCGAAGTAAAAAAAGCTACTTGTAGTGCTGAAAAGGCTAGAAAACTCCTAGGATACAAAACAGGTACAAACTTAGAACAAGGTTTACAAAATATGATAAACTATATTAAAAAAAGAGGAGTCAAAAAATTTGAGTATCACTTAGACCTAGAAATTATTAGTGATTTAACTCCTAGAACTTGGAAAGACAGATTGTTTTAGAAAAATAGACCAAAGTTATGATAAAAATTAAATGTTTGAACTGTGAGTCAGAAAATACAAAATATTTCACTAGTGGAAAAGATAGACTTTATAAAATTTCCAATGAATTTTTTAATTATTACAGGTGTACTGATTGTAATAATTTATTTATGCATCCACAAATTTCAAAAGAATGTTTACCAGACTTTTATCCTAAAAATTATGGCCCTTATGATGAAGGCAACACTATATTTGCAAATAGTTCTATTTTAAACTTTCTTAAAATTCTTTTTAAGAAAAAAAATAATAGTTTGATTGAAACCGAAAGAAAAGTTTATTTAGATTATGGGTGTGGTAGCGGCAACTCCCTGCAAAAATTAAAAACATCCCACCCAAACTATGAGCTTCATGGCTTTGACATGAGTGAAGACGTTGTAGAAAATTTAAAACAAAAAGGCATTATCGGGCACACGGGGTATTTAAAATCGAAAACTTTAAAAGAAAACTATTTTGATATTATTTACACAAACCAAGTTATAGAACACGTCTATAAACCAGTGGAAATGGTAAATTATCTAGTCAGTCTTTTGAAAAAAGACGGAAAATTAGTTATCTCTACACCCAATGCAGATTCTCCTATCCTAAATATATTTAAGACATATTATTATGCACTTGAGGCACCAAGACATATTTCCATTTTGAATAAAAAAACTTTAACTGGAATGCTTATAAAAAATGCAGTTATGGTTACTGAAATAAATTACTCAAATTCCCCAAAAGTTTTTTTGCAATCTTTAAATTATGTAATTTTTAATCGACCAAAGAAAATCAATCCAATAATTTACAAACTACTCACCCCATTATTTAGTTTTTTAGCTAAAAGAGGTAAAACAGATAATATTGAAGTTGTGGGTGTGAAAAAATAAAAATTTATTTTAAAGTTTTATTTAAATAAAATATATAAATAAATGTTCCAAAAATTCTAGTTAAAATTCTGGCGATTATTATTCCCATTAATCCCCAAAAATATACCCCAATAAAAACAAAAATTAGTTGAAAAACGTTAGTATAGGTACTTATAAAATAAAGTTCTTTAGTTTTTTGCTTGGCTTGCAAAAGTGTGAGAGGAAAAAAAGATATTACCGCAATCAAAGAGAGGGAATAAATTTGTGAAAGGTGAACATAATCTATATATTTCGGAAAAAAGATCTGGAAAAAAGTTGGTGATAAAACAATGTAAATAAGAATCATTATGAAAACCAATACGAACATGTAAAACATTTTGCGCCAAATATTCAACTTGGATAAATTTTCTTGGGAAGCGAATTTCGCCATCACCAAATCCGGGACAGTTTTAAAAATACCTTTCATCTGGTCTGGGATCTGAGTTACTATAGAATAAATAGCAAGTTCGGCTGCACCTAGATAATGAAAAACAAAAACCTTGTCGATGTTTTGGACAATATTTCCAAATATGTACATAACACTATTATGGAGAGCGTGCTTTTCAGAAACCCCATCTGGTAAACTATTTTGTAAATATTTTTTCTCAGTAAGAAGATAGGCAACCGCAGTAGCGAAAAGATTTATTGTGAGAAAAATAGAAGCTAAGTAGACAGCATTTTTGGTAAAAAGTATTGAAAGAGCTGTAAAGACGAAAGTAAGAATGTCTGGTATGGCACCAAACAGGGTAATACTTTTGAAATCCTTTTTTCCGGACAAGAAACTTGTATAAACTGACCAAGCGTTGGTAAGTGGATTTACTAGACCGATCATTAGAAGGCCTAAAAACAAATTTTGGTTACCGGAGTACAAATAATAAAATGCAGTGAGAATCGACAATAGTGAAGCTGGTAGTGAGTACCAAAATATTTTAGAGCTAGCTTTTTTATAAATAAGATCTTTGCCTCGAGCAACGGACGAGGCGATACTTGGCCCATAGCCAGAAAGACCAATAGTACCTACAATTCCAAAAAGGGTGATGATGTATTTGTACTCGCCATAGTCCTCTTTACTTAAATAGTTTGTAAGAAAATAAACTAGTCCAAAAGAGCAAAATGTAGAAAAAACTTGGGCCGACAAAAGCCAAGAACCACCTTTTAATATATATTTAAGATCTATTTTTAAGTAGAGGGAGAATTTTTCTATTAAATTTAAGAGCTTTTTCTGCATTTAGCTATTATACACTACAATCGTTTGCATTATTTCAGAAGTATGAAATACTAGAAAATATGATAAAAGAGGATAAGATTGAAATAGTTGAAATGATGAGGTCACTATTGAAAGAAAACAACGTCATAATTTTTGAGAGATTTGATAAAGTGGATAAAAGATTCCAACAAATGGATGAACGATTTGATAGAATAGATGAACGGTTTGAAACATTAGAAAAAACTGTAACAGATACAAATACCAGAGTTGCTTCACTTGAAAAAACTGTAACAGATACAAATACCAGAGTTGCTTCACTTGAAAAGACTGTAGGGGAAATAAATATTAAAACTACATCCATTCAGCAAACAGTTGAAGATTTGGCAGCAGCGACAGCAAATCAATTTGGAATAGTTTTAACAAAATTAAATAGTTTGGAAGACAGAGTGCAAACATTGGAAATATGCACAAAAGCAATGCAAGCTGACTTGGTAGAAATTCGCATAACGGTCCGCAAGCTCAATGATATGCTTTCAAATATTGACGAAACAAAGTATTTAGCCATAAAAGATGTCGAGCAAATGAAGAGAGATAGAGATGTTGTGTGGGCGACTTATAATACCTTGGAAAGCAGGGTATTAGCTTTAGAAAATAAAATCAATTAGAAATAAAAATATGAAAAATAAAATAGAAAATTTGCTAGAAAAAAATGTAATGTTTGCGCCCATGCTTGTTTTAGGGGTCGCAATTGTTATATTTGGACTTTTAATCAGAAGTGGAATATTTGGAGTGGCAAATAAGGCACAGAGTGTAACGGTAACAGGAAGTACGGAAAGGATAGTACGAAGTGACACTGCAAAATGGACTATTACACTAAGTGAAAAAGCGTATGGTGACACAGCTGCATTTACAGCTAACAAAAATGTTGCACGTGCAGTGGAAAATTTGAAAGTCTATTTGAAGAAAAGTGGTATAAAAGATGAGGAAGTATCTACACAAGCTGTATCACTTACACCTGTCTGTGAACTGTCTTCTCAGGGCTATGAAAATTGTGGTGTAGGTATAAAAGGACAAACTGGCAGTGAAAATGTTGTTGTTGAAAGTGTGGATGTAGATAGTATAAAAAAAGTTTCGGAAAAGATTGGTTCTGAATTGGGTGGTGTGAACGTTACAAACAATCTGGTTGAATTTTACTTCAATAAACTAAAAGACATACGTGTAGAAATGCTTGCCGAAGCAACTAAAAATGCACGAGAAAGGGCAGAGGCCGTAGCAAAAGCAGGTGGTGCGACGGTGGGAAATATAACCTCTCTTTCCTCTGGGGTATTTCAAGTGACACAAAAAAACAGTGTGTCGGTAGATGACTATGGTACTTACGATACTACAAGTATTGAGAAGAAAATAACAGCCACAGTAAAGGTGGACTTTTCGGTAAGGTAGTTTTAATAAATTTTTACAGTGATTTGTCAAGTTTTTTTAGTGACAGTTTTTTGGTATAATGTTTCCCATCATTAAAATAAAACATGACAAAAGAACACGAAAAACAAGCTTTGAGCAACAAAGCATTATTGTATAGGTTTCTAGCGGTGCTGCCATTTTTCTTGGGTATTTTCTTTGTAATATTTTCTCAAAAGGAAATTTATACCAAAGTAGTAGAAAATAATTTTTACAAAAAATCTGTAGAGACTGTTTTCCCAAATTTTTCAACCTCTACTATTTATTCTTTTCGTGGCTATCCATTCCGACTTGGTCTCGACCTTTCTAGTGGAGTGAGACTTACTTACAATGCGGATGTCAAGCAAATTGAAAAATCTGACATTGGCGACTCTCTAAATGTATTGCGTGACGTCATAGAAAGGCGAGTGAATGCCTACGGCGTTGCCGAGCCTCTAGTGCAGATCCAGTCCTCGTTACTCTCCAAAGAAAATCGACTTTTGGTAGAACTTCCAGGCTTGACAGACATCAACCAAGCCCTAAACATGATTGGCCAGACTCCTACATTGGAGTTCATGCTTGAGCGCGCAACAGGTACAGAAAGAGATGCTATTTTGAAAGCAAAAACTGATCTTCAAACAGCTATAAAGACAGGCAAGACTCCAGAACTAAGCCCGCTTGTTTTTGAAGATCCAGATTTTAAACACATTGGTCTTGATGGAAAACATTTGAAAAATGCCCAACTGGTTTTTGATGGAACAACTGGCAAACCACAAGTTTCCATTGAGTGGGACGAAACCGGTAAAGCGATTTTTGCTTCTACCACTGCAAATAATATTGGAAAAAGAATTGGGATAGTCTTGGATAATGCCATGATCTCGGCGCCGACCATTCAAACCGCAATAACCGATGGGAAAGCTGTCATAACTGGAATTGGCAACCAAGCTGAAGCAAAAGCACTTACTAGCAGGCTAAAAACAGGCGCGCTCCCAGTGCCTATTAAGATTGCTGGTTCGGAGGTAGTAGAACCACTACTAGGTTCCAAAGCATTAACCGCGGGCCTCCTAGCCTCATTCTACGGATTCCTAGCGGTGCTACTGCTAATGATTTTTTGGTACCGTCTACCTGGTCTCGTAGGTGCCTTTTCACTTTTTTCTTACATTGCAATTGTACTCTCGATTTATAAACTTATTCCGGTGACTCTTTCTGCAGCTGCTATCGCCGGGTTCATTATTTCTATTGGCCTTGCAGTTGATGGAAATATATTGATATTTGAAAGATTAAAAGAAGAGCTGAACAGTGGTAAAAATCTAAAAGATGCGCTAGAAGCAGCATTTCCTAGAGCTTGGACTTCTATTCGTGACTCCAACATTGCATCACTCATTGTGTCTGTAATATTATTTTTCATTGGCACATCTGTAGTGCAGGGCTTTGCACTCACCCTAATGATAGGAGTATTGGTGTCCATGTTTGCGTCTACAATTATTACTCGCCAGGTATTACAAATGGTTGGAACAAACAAAATAAATAAATTTTTTTGGAAGTCATTCTTCTAAAAATAAAATAAATATATGCAAATATTAAAATATAAAAATGTCTTTATCTGGATCTCGATTGTTAGTTGTGGAATTGCTTTGGCTTGTATCTTGGCATATGGTTTTAAGAAATCTATAGATTTTACAGGAGGGGCAAAGGTGGTGTTTACTCTCAATGGTGCACAATCACAATCTTACAAAGATGAGATTCAAAACTCTCTTACTCAAAACTTTGGTGAAAACAAGCTTAGCCAAATTTCCCCAAATACTTACTCTGTGGCTTTGCGAGACTTAAAAGAAGCGGACTATCAAAAACTGAAAACTGTTTTATCTGGTAACGCTTCAAACACTGTCAGTATTTCAGAATTTGCAATGACAGGCCCATCTATTTCATCGGAAATAGTTTCCAAAAGTATTTTAGGGTTTTTCTTGGTAATATTTGCAATTGGGATATTTATTTGGTTTGCATTTCGTGGGGTTTCTTACCCAGTAGCATCTTGGAAGTATGGAATTATTATTATAATTACGCTTCTTCACGACATGGTTATTCCGGCTGGAGTTTTTGCTTGGCTTGGGCACTATAGAGGAGTAGAAGTAGATGCACTGTTTGTGGTGGCGATACTTACTATTCTCGGTATATCCATCTCCGACACTATAGTTATTTTCGACCGTGTGCGAGAAAACTTGAAAGGCGCATCGAAAAATACTCCCTTTGAGGAGGTTGTAGGAAAAAGTCTAAACCAGTCTTTGGTACGCTCGCTTGCGACTTCGCTTGCGGTGATAATAGTACTTCTTTCTTTGGTATTCTACGGTCCAGACTCTACAAAATAT
>JAYTYL010000092.1:0-7074 GCA_043742405.1 bacterium | reverse complement strand
ATTTTAATAAAATTTGTGTAAACCGCGTGCACTTTGTTCCACTCTTCATTTACATAGCCATCTCGAATATATTTTTCAATATGAGATATTTGGGATGGTTTCAAAAGCTTTTCAATATCAAGATAAGAAAGTTTTATTTCTAGTCCTAATTTTCTTGCGGTTTTTTCCGCCATTTTCCCGAAACATATCGCATATTTTATATTAGGATTTTCTTCTACTATTTTTTTTGTTTTTTTATAAACATTAGAATTATACGATCCTGCTAGTCCTTTGTTTGCTGCAAAAATAATTACCAATTCATCTTTTATTTTAATTTTTTTATTATCAAAAAAAATATGATTTTCTCTTGACTCAGATTTGATGTTTTCAATTACAAATTTAATCTCTTTTATATATTCGAAAAGTTTCCCCGCCTCACCAACAGATTTCTTCATTTTAGAAATCGAAACCATCTCCATTGTTTTGGTTATTTTCTTGATGCTCGTAATGGCCTTTATTTTACTTTTGATTATTTTTGTATTTGCCATAGAATTATTTTTTATTTACTTTTTTAATTTCTTTCAGTAGCTGTGGCAATTTGATGTACCCATCATAACTATTGAGATGACCTCCATTTTTTATAATAATTAGCTCAGATTGCAATTGTTCGCTTAAATCTTTTGCTTGAGATATATTTACGAATTTATCATCATCGCCATGAATAATAATAATTTTTTTGCAAGATTTTTTTATTTTATTAAAATCAAATTGTTTTAGAAAAAAAGTTTTTAAATGTTGATTTTTCTTTTCACTTCTAATTGGCCCAGAAACTAGGTATACATTCTCTATTTTTTTTGAATCAGTCTGTTCTAGAAATCTAAGTATTGCTGTAGCACCTAGACTATGCCCCACTAGACATATCTTATCGTTAGAAAACTTTGACACAGATAAATCGATTTCTTCTAACCAATCTGTACAACTAGGCTTGTTGCCACCCTTCATAGCTAAACTATATGCAAATATATTCATTTTCCTTAATTCTTCCATTAGCCAGGGTCTCCAACTTCCATTTGGTTCACCTTCATATCCATGAATTAAGAAAAACTTTGACATAAACTTATTTTTGTATTAGCCATATATTTTAAACACTAAATCTCCAAAATAATTTGCAAAAATAAGGTTTGCAATTATAATTAAATAAAAATAAATTCTACTGATAGATGCAAAGTTTTTATTAAAAATAAGTTTTAAGATAAAAATTTCTAAACAAGTTATAGATACGATAAATACTAATGAATAAATAAAACTGTGCATAAATTTACATTTGTATATTGTTTAACTCTGCAAAATCAGCCAAGACTTGCTTTAATTTTGCAATCTCTTCGTCTTTCCACTTTCCACTGTCAATATCTTTCATTAATTCTTTTGCATTTGTCTGCAGAAATTTGTGTAGCTCCTGCTCTACTTTTTTTACATCTTCAAGTTTTACATTTTTAAAGAAACCCTCATTCAAAGCAAAAAAAGTAGCGACTTGCAAACTTACGTCTAGCGGCTCACCATTATTTTGTTTCATTAATTCCACTCCACGTTTTCCATGTTCAATAGTTTTTTTAGTTTCAGGATCAAGGTCTGAGTCAAATTGAGAAAATGACTCAAGCTCTCGGTACTGCGCAAGAGAAAGTTTTATTTTCCCAGCAGTCTTTTTCATAGGACTTGTTTGTGCCGATCCTCCTACACGAGAAACTGAAAGCCCCACATCAATAGCTGGTTTTATACCTTTATTAAAAAGCGCCGAGTCCAGGAAAATTTGCCCATCAGTAATAGAAATAACATTTGTAGGAATATATGCTGAGACGTCGCCGGCTTGGGTTTCGATTATTGGAAGCGCGGTTATAGACCCACCACCTGCCTCAAGATTGCGACGACATGATCTCTCTAAAAGACGTGAGTGAATATAGAAAACATCTCCTGGATAAGCTTCACGACCTGGGGGTCTTTTTAGTAAAAGCGAAAGCTCACGATAAGCTACAGCTTGTTTTGAAAGGTCATCATAAACAATTAGCACGTCTTGCCCTTTATCCATAAAATATTCGGCAATTGCTACTCCTGCGTAAGGTGCAAGGTAGGAAAAGGCTGGTCCTTGAGAAACTCCTGCAAGCACTACAGTCGTATATTCCATCGCACCCTTCTCACGCAAAGTTTCTACCACTTGGGCAATTTTTGACTCCTTTTGTGCAATTGCGACGTAAACACAAACTACATTTTTACCTTTTTGGTTTATGATAGTATCAAGCGCAATCGTTGTTTTACCAGTTTGGCGGTCACCAATTATTAGTTCTCGTTGACCTTTTCCAACAGGTATCATTCCATCTATAGCTTTAATACCTGTTTGCAAAGGCTGGTTTACAGGTTCTCGGCGCATTACTCCTGGTGCTAGTCTTTCTACCTGCATCATTTTGTCTGTTTTAAAATCACCAAGTCCATCTACTGGCACACCGAGCGGTGACACAACACGTGACAATATCTTTTCCGAAACTGGAATAGAAAGAAGTTCTTTAGTCCTAAAAACTTCGTCTCCTTCACTAATATTTTTGAAGCCATCGAAAACCACTACGCCTGCGAAATCTTCTTCTAAGTTTAAAACCAAGCCTTCAACTTTGTCTTTTCCTATCAAAACTTTTTCCGATGACATCACTCCTTTCATACCTGAAACCTTTAAGATTCCGTCTTGTATCGACTCCACTATTCCCCTCTCCAAAACTTCTGGTGTCATTTGTCCACTTGCTATATTTTTTTCAATATTTTCTATAATTCTTTGTACTGACATATTTTTATTGTGTTGTATTGGTTAATAATTTTTTGAGCATAGTTTCGAATGTGGCGTCGAACGAGATGTCTTTATAAGTTGTTCGCAAGCCGGCTGTTATATTTTTGTTTATTCTTACAACTACTTTTTGGTCTTCTACCTTTAGTCTGGCTTTTAAATTTTCTAAATTTTCACTACTCAGCTCGGTAGCTGATTCTACCCTTACAGACTCATAATCTTTTTGTCTTCCAAGTTTTAACTTTAAAATTTTAAGAATATTTGGGAGTAAATTTTGTAGCTCTTTTGCTTCCAAGACTTTTGCAAAATTATCTACATCTTTAAAAATTTGTTCGGCCAAATTTTTGGAAGTAAATTTTTTATTTTTCATATTTTAAAATTTGATTCAAAAAAACATTATTCACTTCGCTCGTTACTTTGCCGCCAAATGCTTGTGTAGATATTGCCGTTAGTAAACTTGGGATTTTTTTAGAGAAAATTTCACTCCCATCCAAAAAACCTTTTTCCTCTGCGATATTTCTCGTTTTGATTGCATCTTCTAGAATATTTTGTGCTTTAGATGAAAACTCTCCTACAATATTTTTACCTTCTACTTCAGCCCCTGTAATTATTTCAGCTCTTTGTGAATTAGCATTTTTTAGGATTTGAACTTTTTCAAGATTAGCATCTGCCAAAATAGTTTCTGCATTTTCACGCATTTCCAAACCTTCTCTAATTTTTTTAGTCCTCTCAAAAATAGTCTTTTTTACCGCGGGCAAACCAAACCTTACAATCAAAAAGAAGATCAAAAGAAAGTTGATCAGATGTGTAATAGCCAAATGCCATTCAAAACCAATTTTGGAAAGTATCTCGGAGAGCATGGTTTTATAAAATAAAAAATCCTACGAATGCAAGGATTGCGATAGACTCGATAAGTGCTGTTGCAATTAGCATTTTGGTAAATAGACTTCCTTCCATTTCTGGGTTTCTAGCCATACCTTCAAATGCTTTTGCCATCATAAGACCTTGTCCGATTCCTACGCCAAGGAGTGGCAATAATGCTATTCCTTTCGCTATTAATCTTGCTGCTTCTGCGTCCATATATTTACTTTTATTTATTTTGTAATTAATAATTTTTACCTGAGTATTATACCATGAAAGCTTGAACTTTTCACTATCTTAATTTTGCATACTACTTATCAAAGTCAAAGCCATGCTGATCCTGACTTAGAATATCTACTATCTTATCTTTTTTACCGTTCTTTTCAGTTCCACTTTTTTTAGGCAAAAAATCATCTGCTTCTAAAAAAACCTTACCATCTATGTCTAGTAGTTGTGGTTGATATTGCAGTCTATTTATTATATTCTCTGCTTGAGTTACAAATCGTAAATTTTCTCTCCGATTATCAGTAGTATCACCATTTATATGATCAACCACATATTGTTTAGTTAATCCATCTTTTTTATCTTTATAGGTTGGCATTTCTCTAAATCGGTCTTCAGGATATCTATCTCTATATTTTCTAAGGCAAATTTCTCTATGTAACCAAATACTTTTTTCTAATCCATTTTCTACAACTCTACGTCTTGCATATGTGCGCCTAAATTTTGTAGATTTATAATTACTGGAAATTTTGCTACTCCAGTCATACTTTTTTGCAAATTCCAAGTCTTCTTTAGAGACAAGTACTAGTGTGCCGTCTGCCAAAATCAAACTATTTTCATCTCGTGAAGAATAATTTTTTTCATTATTTTTATAAAAAAGGTAATCATTATCGACAGATTTTAAATAATTAGGATTTAAATTTTCACCATCTTGCTCCTGATCTAGATTTGATTCCAACCTTGCTTCATATTTTGACCAAACCCTCTCATAGATCTCGCATAGTCTTTTATATTCATTACTTTTTTTATCTGTAATAGATTCAAATCTATTTAAAAAATTTCTATATTTTTTCTGCATTAAAATCCCTTTCACTTCATTTTTAACATCTCTTGCAATATAACTATCTTTTAAGGCTGGGGCATATTCTCTCATAAATAATTATAAGTATAGATCTAATGCAACTTTTGACCCTCTTCTTTTACTACTAAAATATAATAAACAGCTGTAAGACAGCCAAATACTAAAGTCTGAATTACAGCAACCATTAGGTCAAAGCCGATCCAAACTGCAGGAAGTGCGACTGAAAAAATACCCATAAGAATAGCAAGTAGAATCTCCCCAGCAAACATATTTCCAAACAGACGAAGTGAGAGAGAAACTACACGGATGATTTCAGAAACTCCTTCTAAAAGTCCGACAAAAAGTTCAATAAGTCCAAGTGCCAATCCTCCAAATCCATTTTTAGCTCCATGAACGACTTTGTCCAAAGGCACGAATCTTTTAAAATAACCAAAAAATCCCCAGTTTTTTACACCAAAAACTTGCATAGAAAGCACTATTACTAAAGCGAGTGGTAGAGTAACGTTCATGTCACTCGTTGCTTTTCTAAACAATGGCAGAAGATGTTCTCCTTCTTTCCAAGTAAACTCAGATAAAATTGGAAAAGAACCAATGATATTTATAGAACCAATAATTAAAAATATAGAAAGGAGTGGAAACAAAAGTTCTTTTACTCTGTGATCTCGCCCACCAGTAAGAGACTTTAAAAGATTTTCTACTGCATCCACAAAAAGTTCAAAACAGCTTTGAAAAAACCCGGGCACTTCTTTAAAACTTCTCAACCAAAAAGTTAAGGCAAGAAAAAAAATTGACATGAAAATCATAAAAGTCACAGTGTTTGAAATGGGCCAGTTGGAAACCGATCCTAAAATGTCGGCCTTGATTCCTGGAATATGTGGGTGTGGAAAAAAGAAATCTTTCATACTTTATTTAGAGTGCTATTATATCAGATTTTAATGTTCTGCGGAACCACCAAAATTAACTATTTCTTTTATCACATATTCATAGAGCTCTGCTACTTTATTGAGCTGGGCTACTTCTAAAGTTTGGTTGTTGAAAAAAGAAGCTTGGACTTTATTTTTAACTCGCAAAAGTAAATCTAATTCTTTTCTCTTAGAAAAACCTTTTGTCAAAAGATCTTTAAACATTTCTTCCACATCATTACCTATTATGTTTTTACTTTTCATTTCTTCAGTCAGGAGTAAATTTAGACTTTTGAAATTGGCAGGCCAAAGTGTAGAGTCATGTTCTTTAAAAATCTCTGAAATATCGTCGAGTTTTTTTTGTATGATTTGATCATAAGGTATATGTTCTTTGTGGTGGGGGTGGTTTTTATGTTCAAAAATATGATCTATCTCGTGGCAAAGGTGATGAAAATCTTTGGTAAATTTCCAAAATCTAAAAATTAGAAATATACAAACAGCGCTCAGAAAAATTTCCAAGCCATATAAAAAAGTCAAAAGCAGTTCTATATTTGTTGTGTTATAAATCGTTTGATAAATAAATATTAAAATTATAAAAATAAAAACTACGTATAGTAAAAACTTTATATTTTTAACTATTCTACCTCCACCACTGCTACCTCCGCCTTTCGGCGCTGCATGTGTATCTGACATATTTCTAGTATACACCAAATTGGTATAGAAAAATCAAAATTCTAGGTCGTCGCGGGAAAAGACACGTTGATCAAAATTCCAGTTGCAACCAAACTCATTCTCGAACAAAACCCATTTCCGATAATTAGCATCCCATACAAGGTTGACAGTGCAGACTGATTTATCATCTGCACTTTTTACATAAAAAATATTCCTTTTCCCATCTGTTTTTAAAACACCTTCCTTTATTTTATTGTCAGATATATTAATCTGCTGTTCCAAGAGAATTTTTACTTCCTGTAAACTCCAGAGCTTACCTTTGTCAGTTGTCTGAAGTATCTCACCGTTTGGTCCTACTCTTATTCCGAGTCGAGCACAAATTTTTTTATCATCTACAACTTCGTCTAAATCTATGTATTTTATTAATCCTATTAGAACTTTAGTATTTTCTACTTTATAACGATGAATAAAATTTGGACCAATAAATATTCCGGCTTTTATGTATTCGCTCTTTTCGTTCATTTTAGGATCACGATCAGTGTAAAATTCTTCTACACTTAATATACTCTCACTTTCTGGAAATTTAAATGGTATTAAATCACCAAGCGAGTCATCAAAACTATTTCCTATTCTAACTTCAAAACTTTTTTTACTAGGTATATTTTTTTTATCAAACTCCTCTTGCCATTGTCGGAAAGTTATTTTTATACTTGGATCAATATTTGGTCTTATTTCATCTACCCAAGTTGCAT
>JAYTYL010000091.1:0-1612 GCA_043742405.1 bacterium | reverse complement strand
AGTTGACTCAATCGCTCCAATTTTTGGAATTTTAGTTTCTCTTTTCATAGCTATTGAAGAAAAAACTCTTGGCTTAATACTTGCTATTTTTACAGGTTTTTTCCTTTACATTGGTGCTTCCGACCTTATCCCAGAGTCTTACCATAAACACCCAAGCAAAATCACCACTCTCATGACAATCTTGGGGATGCTATTTATATTTACAATTATAAATCTCGCGAGTTAACATTCAAAAAAATTAAACCTTCGGTACTTTGCAATTTTTGCAAACACCATAAATTTCAAACGAAAACCCTGTCATCATTTTAAAACCCTCGGCTTTTTTAAAAAGTTTACTCGCTATCTTTTCCGCTCCAAAATCTGGTAGTTCTTCTATGTGTTCGCAATACTTACAAACCACGTGCGAGTGTGGGTCGCTGGCAAGCTCATAGTGAGCGTGGCCATGACAAAAATATTTTTCTAAAACTATTTCCTTTATCACCATTGACTTTAGGTTTCTGTAAACTGTGGCTTGGTCGCAATATGATTTTTTGTTTACCTGTACATATATTTCGTCTACAGAAAGTGGCTTATCGGCGAATTCTAAAATCTCCAAAATAATATTTCTGGGTCCTGTTTTACGAAAACCATCTGCAAAAAGCAAATCTCTGTTTTGCTCTTTATTCTCGGCGGTTTTTTTGTCTGTTTTTTTGTCCATAAAAATTTATATCTTATGGCCAAATTATACACTGCTAATTTTATTTTTGCAAATGCAAATTATTTGCACTATTCGCGCATACCATCCAAGTTAACATCGTACAACATTGATTCTGTTACAAGCTTGTAACTATATACCTCTTCTGTTGTAAACCAAGTGGAGACTTCAAAGTTGTAAGCTTCGGGGCCGTCGGCTGGGTCGGTGCAGTGAATCAGGTTTCGCAAGCCACGAGAGCCGTCTACGTCACACATGAAAAATGAATCAATTGCGTAGTCTCCTCGAATAGTGCCTGTATCAGCTGTGGTAGGTTCTGTACCACCTACAAGGCGCTTTACTACCGCCTGCGCTTGATTTCCCTCAATAACCATAACAACAACTGGACAAGCTGCCATATAGTGCACCATGGCACGTATGATGTCTCTACCATACTCTATGGCCTCTTTTTCTATTGGCATACCAATTTTAGTCCTGTTTTCCACAATACCCTTTCCTTTTCGCTCGTACCAAGCGTCGTCTTTGTTGTAATGTTTAAATATCAGAGTCTCGTCGGCCTGAGTCATTTTCATAGCAACAATCTTGAGGCCAATTCGCTCGATTCTTTTTATAACTTCTCCCACTAGTCCTCGCTGAATCGTGTCTGGCTTTAAGATTACAAACGTTCTTTCCTTTTTTGGATGCATAAAATATTTAATTATATATTTATTCTACCACAACTTTTGTGATTATTACAGCGTCAACAGGTCTGTCTAATTGACCAGGATATAGTGTCTTTACATTGGCAATAGCATCTATCGTGTCTATTCCCGAAATTACTTTTCCAAAAACTGAGTACAATGGTGGAAGAGCCATGTCTTTATGCATAATGAAAAATTGCGATCCGTTTGTATTTGGACCGGAGTTTGCCATGGCAAGAGT
>JAYTYL010000090.1:0-7310 GCA_043742405.1 bacterium | reverse complement strand
ATCTTAAAACTTCCCGAATCAGTTTTTGGTTTGAAGTTGAACAAAGACTTGGTACATCAAGTTATTGTTTCTCTTCAGTCAAACAAACGTGCTGGAACTGCCCACACTAAAACAAGAAATGAAGTACAAGGTGGAGGTCGCAAACCATGGCCACAAAAAGAACAAGACAGAGCGCGTCATGCCTCTACTCGTTCTCCAATCTGGCGTGGAGGAGGTATCACTTTCGGACCAAGAACCGAGAAAGATTATTCTAAAAAAATAAACAAAAAATCTCGTGGACTGGCATTTGCTATGGTTCTTTCAGAGAAGCTTCGAAAGAATAGTATTCTATTTGTAGACGCTTTGAAACTAAAAGAAAACAAAACTAAAGTTGCGGAAAATATATTGGCTGACCTTTCTAAAATAGAAAATTTCAAAAATTTAACTTTTAGAAAAAAAGGCAATATGACAATATATTTACCAACCAAAGATGAAAGTGTACTCCGCTCATTTAAAAATATTCCACAAGTTACTATTAAGACAATTGCGCAAGCAAGTGCTCTTGATATTCTAAATACAAGATATATAGTAATGGTCGACGTAGAATCTATGAATAAATTCTTAGAATCAAAAGTAGCTTAATAATATTAAGTCTCATAAACAAAATATATGTCATCAATATTCGGAATGAAAAAGAAAAAAGTAGAAGCTAAAGTAGACGATGTAAAGATCAAAGCTACTAAAACTTCAAAAATTTCTAAATCTTCAGATGTTCCAGCCGTAAAAGCAAAAACTTCTAAGGAAGAAACAAAAACTGGTACTAGTAAATACTCATACAGGATTACTGAGAAAGCTACAACTCTCGCAGAGAAAAATGTGTATGTATTGAACGTGCCAAAAGATTCTAGTAAAACAGAATTAAAAAAAGATATTCAAAAAACTTATAAAGTTACTGTTCTAAAAATAAACATCGTAAATTCTATTAAGAAAACCATTATTTCTCGCGGAAGATATGGTACTCGTGGTGGAGGCAAAAAAGCCTACATTACACTTAAAGCAGGAGAATCAATAGTTCTATAAATATGAAAACTTATAAACCATATACAAAATCACAACGTAACCGTGTCTCTATAAATTATAGAGAATACCTTACAACCGACACGCCACATAAACCTCTTGTTGTGGGAGTGAAAAGGCACGTTGGTAGAAACTCATTTGGGCGTATTACAGTGCGTCATAAAGGTGGAGGACATAAAAGAAATCAGAGACTTGTAGATTTTATCTACAATGACAAGATGAATATTCCTGCAACTGTGGAGACCATAGAGTATGACCCAAACAGAACTGGCTTCATTTCTCTAGTTGTCTACAAAGACGGAGAAAGAAGATACATTCTTGCACCCAAAGGCTTGAAAGTTGGAACAAAAATTCTAACATCTCCAGATGCTGACTTAATTGTTGGTAACCGCCTTCCACTTGTAAAAATTCCAGTTGGTACTTTTGTATTCAACGTGGAAATAAAACCTGGAAGTGGAGCAAAGCTCGGAAGGTCGGCCGGTAACTTTATACAAGTTATCGCCCAAGACGCCGGCTGGGCCCAAATAAAACTCCCTTCAGGAGAAGTTCGTAAGGTACAAGATTCTTGTTTTGCAAGTATTGGTGGAGTATCGAATGACGAACATCATTTGGAAAACCTTGGTAAAGCAGGGCGAAACAGGTGGAAAGGTGTGCGTCCTACTGTTCGTGGTACCGCTCAAAACCCTGTGGACCATCCACATGGTGGAGGCGAAGGTAGACAAGGAGTAGGTTTGCGAAGAGGTCCAAAAACACCTTGGGGCAAGCAAGCATTTGGTGTAAAAACTAGAAGCCCAAAGAAATACTCGAATTCATTTATTATTACTCGTCGCAAGTCGAAGCGCGATCTTAAAGGTCAAACAGCATAAATCTAATATATGACAAGAAGTTTAAAAAAAGGCCCATTTCTAGATGAAAGGCTAATGCGAAAAGTACGTGTAGCAAAGCAAGGAAGTACAATTAAAACTTGGGCACGTGGGTGTGATATTTCACCAGAAATGGTCGGACTAACATTCCAAGTGCACAACGGGAAAGCTTTCATAGATGTATTTGCAACCGAAGACATGGTAGGACACAAGCTGGGGGAATTTTCTCCGACTCGTAAGTTCACTCGTCATGGAGGTAAAATGCAAAAAGAAATCGACATGAAAAAGAAGGAAGCTGAAATAGCTGCTGCAAAAGCAGGATCGGCAAGTGCAGAGGCAAAACCGGCTGCTAAGAAAAAATAATATTGAAATAAAATAAATACATGAAAGCAATATTAAAAAATTATAGACAGTCACCAAGAAAAGTTCGTTTAATCACGACCCTTATTCAAGGTAAAAGTGTAGCCGATGCTCTGGTAGAGCTGGACAACTTAATTAAAAGAGGAAGTTTGCCAGTGAAGAAAGTTTTACTTTCAGCGCTTGCAAACGCACTTAAAAATGACAAAAAGGTCGAAAGTAAACTATATGTGAAAGAAGCTCGTACAGACGAGGGCTTAGTATTAAAAAGAATGATGCCTCGCGCGCGCGGACAAGGTAAACCTATCCTAAAGCGATCCTCACATGTAATGATAACTCTAGGAGAAAAATAAAATATGACAAAAATTGTAAACCCATTTTCTTATCGTCTAGGAATAATCCGTGACTGGAGAAGTAACTGGATCACTAAAAATAAAATAAAAGGGCATGACTATATCAAAAATTTAACAGGTGACGTTTTAGTTAGAGAATTTTTAACTAAAAAGTTGCGTGGAAAAATGATTGGTGAAATCCTTATGGACAGGAATCAGAAAATTTGGAAAATAATTATTCCTTCTGCACGACCAGGACTTATTCTTGGTCAAAAAGGGGAAGGTGTAGTGGAACTAAAGCGCGCAGCCGAAAGGTTCATGCGAACTCGTAAAATTCCTCTTACTTCTGAACTTAAAATCGAGATTACAGAAATCACTCAATCTGAGAAAGATGCTCGCGTAGTAGGCATGATGGTGGCAGAAGGTCTTGAAAAACGCTTACCCTTTCGACGTGTTCTAAAGAGCACAGTTGAGAAGGTAATGAGTAATAAAGAAGTTATGGGAGTAAAGATTTCTTTAGGAGGACGCCTTGGTGGAGCTGACATGGCTCGCGTAGAATTTCTAAAGAAAGGAAATATTCCTTTGCAAACTCTTCGAGCAGACGTGGACTTTGCTCGTGAAAAAGCCCATATGACTTACGGAGTTCTAGGAATAAAAGTGTGGATATATAAAGGTCAGATATTTTCTAAGAAAAAAATAACAAAATAAATATATGTTAACTCCAAAAAAAGTAAAATTTAGAAAATGGATGACTGCAAGAAAGAATCCAAATAAAATGGATCGCTCTGAAACACGTGGTATCATTCTTAACTTCGGAGCTTACGGATTAAAAGCTCAAACACAAGCCAGAGTCACTTCTGCGCAAATAGAAGCAGCTCGTAAAGCTTGTGTGCGTGAGCTTGGTAAAACTGGAAAGATGTGGATACGTCTTTTCCCAGACCGTCCTATTACTAAAAAAGGTGCAGAAACCCCCATGGGTAAAGGTAAAGGAGACCTCGACCACTACGCTGTAGATGTTCGACCGGGAAAAATTATTTTTGAAGTGGATGGTGTAACTGAAGCAATAGGTCGAGAAGCTTTGCGAAAAGGTGGTACCAAACTTCCTATCAAAACTAAAGTTATAAGTAGAAAGTTAATGTAATTTATGACAAACCAAACAACAAAAGAAACTAGTATTGCAAAAAAACCACAAACCTTCCAAGGAAGGGTGGTGTCAGCTAAAATGCAAAAAACTGTCGTGGTGGATGTTAAGCGTTTCGTGAAGCATCCTAAGTACGGAAAGTTTTACTCTATTAACAAGAAAATTAAAGCTCATAGTGAAAACAACGAGCATAAACTTGGAGATATTGTAGAAATAGTAGCTGTAAAACCAATCTCAAAAGATAAAAGTTTTACGGTATCCAAGACAATAAGATCTGCTGTTTCAAAAGAATAGCAATAAATTAATAACCGAATTAGAAATTAGAAATAATTTCTAAGGGCCATTTGTCAAAAAATACGGGAAAAGTTCCGTAGATTTAGAGAAATGTGATAAATAATCAAGATAAAAATCTATGATATCAATAGGAACAAATGTAGTTATCACCGACAACTCTGGAGCTACTCACGGCCGTGTCTTTACCATCTTAGGTGGTACCAGACATGGAAGTGCGTCTATAGGAGAAATTGTTGTACTATCTATTAAAGTAGCCGAGCCAAGAAAAATGGTAAAGCGAAAAGACGTGGTGTACGGTGTGGTGGTTAGAACTAGAAAAGCTTTCAGGCGAAAAGACGGTGGCTATATTTCTTTCTCTGACAATGCTGTAGTTATTGTTAACGGTAAAGGTAAGCAGGCAAAAGAGCCTCGTGCAAACAGAATCTTCGGACCTGTACCAAGAGAGCTTTCAGAACTTGGTTACCAAAAAATTATTTCTCTAGCACCAGAAGTGTTATAAATTTAAGTAAATATATGACAATAAAAAAAGGTGATAAGGTAAAAGTTTTAACCGGAAGCGATAAAGGTAAAACAGGTGTAGTGATTTCTATTTTCAAGAAAGAAGACAAAGTTCTAGTTGAAGGTATAAATATGAAAACTAAAAATGTAAAAGCAAAATCTGAAACTACAAAAGGGCAAGTTGTTAAAAAAGCAAACCCAATTCATATTTCAAATGTTGCACTTGCAAACTAAATTATTAAAACAAAATTTACAAAAATCCCCAAAAAATACGGGAAAAGTCCCGTAGTTTTTGGCAAACAGGTATATGAAAAGTGAAATAAAAAGTGCGAATATAAGTGTCAAGGAATTGGAGGCTAAGGCTTTCGAAACACTGAAAAGTGAATTTGGATACAAAAACAAACTTTCTGCTCCTCGTTTGGTTAAGGTAGTTTTGTCTGTTGGAACAGGGAAATCCCTCAAAAACAACAAAAACTTCAATGACCTAGTTTTAGACAGATTGGCAAAAATAACAGGACAGAAAGCTTCTGTTAGAAAAGCAAAGAAATCCATCGCATCTTACAAAACCCGTGAGGGTGATGTTATAGGTGTGATGGTAACTTTGAGAAATAAAAAAATGTATGACTTCCTGGATGTACTGCTGAAGTTTTCACTTCCCCGTACAAAAGACTTCCGAGGTGTAAATATTTCTGGAGTAGACCAACTTGGAAATATGACTCTTGGGATAAAAGAACATACTATTTTCCCAGAGATAAAAGACGAAGAACTAAAAGATGTTTTCGGTATGGCTATTACTATTGTTACTACTTCAAAGTCGAAAAAGGAAGCAGAAAGTTTCCTGCGATTAATTGGAATGCCATTCATTAAATAACAAATAAAAATGTTATAATACAAGAAAAATATGCCAACAATAAAACAATTAATTAAAAAACCAAGAAGTAAAACTAAGCGAAACTCTCGTTCGGTACTACTTTCTCGTGGGTTCAACACTTTGCAAAATAAACCGATTTACTACAACTCACCATTTAAACGTGGTGTGTGTACAAAGGTAACGACCACAACTCCCAAAAAGCCAAACTCAGCGGTACGTAAAATCGCCCGTGTTCGCCTTACAAATGGAGTAGAAGTTACTGCCTATATTCCAGGAATTGGCCACAAATTGCAAGAGCACTCTGTGGTTATGATCCGTGGAGGACGTGTAAAAGACCTTATTGGTGTGCGCTACCACATTGTACGTGGTCGCCTGGACGCTACTGCGGTAGAAAACAGAAAACAAAGTAGAAGTCTATACGGTGCTAAAAAGCCCAAAGCAAAAGCCGCTTAAAAGCAAAACAAAAAACACTTTTTCAAAAAAAGTGTTTTTTGTTTTGCAACTCATTTGCATTTACAAAACTAATATTAAAAAGTTATCAACATAAAAAAGCTGGGCAAAATTTTAAGTAAGTGTTAAACTAAATAATAAATTATGAAAAGTAAAATCTTATTTCTATTTATTTTTTTAGGAGCATTTTTATTTTTGACCAATACTGTTCTTGCATCCACAACTAATGGCACAATTGATTCGACTTTTAAATATGCAAAAGTTTGTGACAACTCTTCTTGCACTGCCTCTTCCACTATAAATTTTTTACCAACTGGTGCAACAGCTGTTGGTATCAATGATGCAAACGGAACAACTGCCAACATTACGGGCAATTCCTGGGGGTCAACTCTGGGGTGGATAAATATGGCACCGACTGGCTACGTCGCCAGTGTAAATATTGCGAGTGGCGCGATAAGTGGCTACGCTTGGAGCGGAACCTCTGGCTATATTAATTTTGCACCAACAGGATATGGTGTGACTATAAACAGTAGTGGAGAATGGAATGGTTATGCTTGGACTGGTGGTACAAATGGTGGCTGGATAAAGTTTGC
The DNA here is from genome assembly GCA_043742405.1 of bacterium. Taxonomy (GTDB): domain Bacteria; phylum Patescibacteriota; class Minisyncoccia; order Phycocordibacterales; family UBA5272; genus JBBQKQ01. Next base: position 855 of record JAYTYL010000090.1, on the reverse strand, counting down.
TTGTCCAGGCTCAAATGGTGATACTTGTGTAAAAACAGATTGGCGTCCAACGGCAGGCCGAACACCAGCACCAAGTGGCGGCGGTGGAGGAGGGGGCGGCGGTGGAGGAAGTTATGTACCAGCAATCAACAGTACCACCACTAATGTGGTTAATCTCGGTACTACCGTTACCCAAACTGGTCCACAGAACCAGTCTACCGACTATGCAAATAATTATCGTGCAGATATAAATGACTCAGGTACAATAGACATTTTTGATTATAATCTACTTATGGTGAACTGGAATAAGACAACAACTATTGCTGGTACAACAAAACAAGACAAATGTAAAACTGCCAATGCAGCCGACCTAAACTGTGATGGAAAAGTAGATTTGCTTGATTTTAACATTGTAATGATATATTGGCTACAGAAACTCTCTCCTAGACAAAGTACACCTTAAAAGTTGCTTTCTCTATGAATTAAAAAAATTATAAACAAATTTATTATGAAATTATTAAACAAAATATTATTACTAGCAACTATTTTTATAACACAAATAGCATTTGCAGCTCCACTCCCAGCAATGTTTTATGCATCTAGTTTTGACGTAAATGTTGGAGAATCACTTTCTTTTGATTTGAAAGTTAGCCCTGCCTCTGAAAACCCAGTTTATACCGTGGGAGCTACTTTAGAATATGACACAAAAGCTTTGAGTTTTGGGGACACTACTTTTGACAAAGCCTGGCTGCCACTTTCTAGAAACCCATATGAACTTACAGACACTACAAATGGTGCCATTGTACGTACAGCAGGGTACCCGGAGGGATTAAAAGGTACGGCAAATTTCTTGCATTATACTTTCAGAGCTATTGC
>JAYTYL010000089.1:0-6595 GCA_043742405.1 bacterium | reverse complement strand
AACCTTCACAGATTTCTCCGCTCGATTTTGAGTCGAGTGCGTCTACCATTCCGCCACTCCGGGATTTAAAACAGATTATACCACAAAATTAATCATGTTTCTATGTTAAACTTGAATTAGATGACCTTAAAAAGTAGCACCCACAAAAACAAAAAACATATTTATCACGACCACGACATAAAAAGAAAATACTCCCAGATGGGTAAAACTTTTCACTATGAAAAATATTTCATAGTTTTTACACCCATTCTATTTATATCTGTTTTAATTCTCTTTTTTAAGACAAATTTGTTCTTAGACTTTTCCAACATGAGTATACTCACTTGGGAACTCGTCTTTAAAGCAACTCTCTTTACAATTCTAAGAATTGGCATATCCTTAGTTTTAGCATTTATTTTTGCATTTCTCTTGGCACTTTTAGTAACACAAAATAAAAGTGTGGAGAAAATACTTTTACCACTTTTTGACGTTCTTGAGTCTGTTCCCATTCTTGCTTTCTTCCCTCTCATTATTACTTTTTTTATAAATATGAATATGTTAAACATGGCTGCTATATTTGTAATTTTCATAACCATGCTCTGGAGCATGTTATTTACTATAATCGGCGGGATCAAACTTATTCCGGAAGATATAAAGGAAGCTGCCCAGGTATTTGAAATTAAGAAACTGAACTACATTCGCTACATACTTTTTCCAAGTGTCATACCCGAACTTGTAACAGGTACAATTCTTTCGGTGGCTTCTGGTTGGAATATTATAATCGTAGCTGAAGTCATGCATGTCTACATAAAGGGTGGAGATATGAGTACTGACCTCTTGGGGATTGGGAGTATACTTGTAAATTCTATAACCTCGGGAGATAAAAATTTGTTTTATTTAGTTCTATTTATTCTAGTTGTGATAATAGGAATTGTAAATATTTTAATTTGGCAAAGACTTTTGAAATATGCAGAAAAATTTCGATTCGAATAAAAAATTTAGTAAAAATATGATAAAAATTAAAAACCTCACAAAAAAATATGAACTAGATGGAAAAATTATTTTAGATAATGTAAATTTGGAAGTAGGGGAGGGTAATTTTGTGGTTTTAATCGGCGAGAGCGGCTCCGGAAAAACTACTTTACTGAAAATGATGAGTGGTGTAGAAAAACCAACTGAAGGTAGTGTAGAAATTAGCGAGAAAACTTCTCAAGTTTTTCAATCTGGTGCACTTTTACCATGGTTATCTATTTACGAAAATGTTGCCCTACCATTAAAATTAAAAAATATGTCGAATGCTAAAATAAAAAAGAATACAAATATTGCATTAAAAGAAGTCGAGATTGAAAACTTAAAAACCAAACTTCCTCGTCAGGTCTCTGGTGGAGAGAGACAGCGTGTTGGCATAGCAAGAGCTCTCTCGTTTAACGCACCCATTATTTTAATGGATGAGCCCTTTTCAGCCCTAGATATAAAGACGACTGAAGATTTACATAAAATCATTCTTGATTTGTGGGTAAAGAGAAACCTTACTATAGTTATGATCTCGCACTCACTGGAAGAAGCTGCACACCTTGGGCAAAAAATAGTTTTGTTAAAAAATGCTAAAATTCATAAAGTTTTTGAAAATAAACAAGCATATCCAAGAGACGAAACAAGTTTAGAATTTTTGGAATTAATACACAGGATGAAGCGGGAACTAAGATAGAAAACCTAAAATATCTGGTATAATACTAGCCATGAAAAACAAACACAAATTTCGAGGGCTGTCTTTCAAATTAGACTCGCTTTTTTTTAGAAATATTACCCTCATTTTGGCAGCCGTACTTATCTGGCGTGGAATTTGGAATATATTAGACGTTTATTTTTTCCCAGGAAGCATTTTAACAAGCAATATATTATCAATCATTTTTGGTGTATTTTTACTTTTCGTGTTTGATAGTGAAATAGAAGGATAAGAAAATGCCAGATAGCAAAATATATATTATAGTTGGGCCTACAGCAAGTGGCAAGACTGCACTTTCTATTGAGCTTGCAAAGAAACTTGGTAACGCTGAGATAATCTCTGCCGACAGTAGACAAATATTTCGCGATTTTGATTTGGCGACTGGAAAAGTTAGCGAAGTGGAGATGGGGGAAATCCCGCACTATATGCTCGACATTATCGACCCAGGAAAAGAATTTTCCGTAATGGATTTTACAAATTTGGCAGTGCAAAAAATAGAGGAAATATTTTCTCGGGGAAACATCCCAATAGTTTGTGGCGGTACAGGATTTTACATAGATAACCTTATTTATAATTACAATCTACCAAGTGTAGCTATGGACACCATTCTACGAGCAGAGCTAGAACAGAAAACAGTTACAGAACTTTTTAAACAACTACAGGAAATGGACAAAGCCTATGCAAGAATAGTATTTGAAAAACAAGAGCAGAATAATAAAGTTCGGCTAATCCGAGCTATAGAAATTGCAACGAAGCTTGGCTGTGTCCCAAAATTAAAAAAAGTTAGAAGGTATAAAAATGTGGAGTTTATTTTTACAAACGTTGGGAGAGAGGAATTGAGAGAAAAAATTCATGATAGAATCTTAACTCGTTTACAGCAAGGGATGTTGGATGAAATAAAAAGCGTACAAAAAAAGTATAACTTATCCTATGATTATTTAGAAAAGCTAGGGCTAGAGTTCAAGTGGGCAGCCAAACTTTTTAGAAACCAAATAACTGAAGAGCAATTTGTAGAAAATCTGTCTAGAGAAACTTGCCAATACGCTCGCCGACAAGACACTTGGTTTCGCCGCTATAAAAATTATTAAGAGTTTTTGACTATCTTATTATTGTCCCTGTAAATTTATTTTCTAGTATTTTGTTTAGCATGCCCTTTTCTAGCTTGGTGACATAAATAGGTAAGTTATTTTCCTCTGCCAAGCTTATTGCTGCTTTGTCCATTACTTTAATATTTTTATTTTGAAATACTGTTTCAAAGTCTAACATGTCATATTTTACAGCGTCAGAGTGCTTATTTGGGTCTTTGTCATAAACACCATCTACTTTAGTAATCTTTACTACCACCTCACAGCCAAGTTCAAGCGCTACAGAAACAGCGGTAGTGTCTGTAGTAAAATTTGGGATTCCTAGACCTCCACCAATAATAACTACTCTACCCTTTTTCAAATGCTCTAATGCTCGCAAACGGGTAAAACCTTCAGAGATTTTATTCATTTCCATTCTAAGTAACATTCTACAAACTTGCCCAGAGCTTTCGAGTATGTCGTTGAGTGCCATGCTGTTCATCACAGTTGCAAGCATACCCATATAGTCAGCAGTACTTTTTTGTATTAGGTGTTCCGTTTTGTGCAGCTCTGCCCCACGTATAAAATTTCCACCTCCTACAACAATTGCAATCTCTAAATTGTGTTTTTCTCTAGCTTCTTTTATTTCTTTTGCAAGTTCTTTTATTACGTCAGTGTCTATTCCCTTACCACTGTCCCCACCAAACTGCTCACCCGATAATTTGATTAATATTCTTTTCATACATAAAAGTATACCAGATTTTTATTTTATATTTTTTTGTATTTTACACCCACAAAAAGACCAAATCCGCCAACTAAGAATCCAGCTAAAACATCACTCAGATAATGAACATTTAAAATTAAACGCGATAAGCCTATCAAAAAGACTATAAATGTTGTAGTCAGAATTATGCGGTTTTTATTAGTCTCTTGACCTCTTGCCTTTCTGTCATGTAGATATAGATATGTTAAAATACCAAAAAAAGCCACTGCAATACTTGCATGTCCTGAAGGGAAAGAATAATCTTTCTCAAATAAGATTCTCCCGAAAGGTCCCTCTCTTGCTACAAAAACTTTTGTAAAAAAGGTTACTGTCTCAGTAACTACTAAGGTAGCTAAAAATGGTATCAAGTTTCTTTTAACTTTTCTACTAAAAATTTTAAAATTATTTTCATAACAAATATATATTAAGAAAATAAAAGAGAGTGGGGTTATATACACAAAATCTCCTAATTCCGTAAAATATTTGAAAAATAAAAAATAAAAACTTTCTCTGTCTACGTTTACTACAAAAAAATTCTTTACTATATTATCTAAATTTATTACAAACTCTATCATAGAAAAAAGTCTATCATTCTATGGTATAATCACAAAATAAGCCCCCGTAGTTAAATGGATATAACTGCCCCGTCCTAAGGGGTAATTGGTCGTTCGATTCGGCCCGAGGGCACAACTTATACTACAATATTACACCAGCAAAAGCTTTGCTAGTTTGTCTTCATCAAATCCATTTATAAGTTCTGGTGTTGCTATACCTTCACCGGAAATACGTATTAGAGGTACACCCATAGCGCCAAGGTCTAAAAGCTCTTGCCTCTTCATCATATCTTTTGTAACGTCGTATTGTTCAAATGTAATATTGTTTTTAGCAAACCACTCCTTTGCGAGTCCGCAAAAGTGACAGACTGGGGTTGTAAATATTTCTACTTTTTTCATATGTTTTTAGTATAACACACGTATGTTATAATGAAAAGATGAAATTTGAACTAAAAGACTTAAAGAGACGTCTTAATAGTATTCCAAAAGCCAAAAAAATTGTATTTGTCTCGGGTTCTTATGATCTTATCCATACTGGGCATATCAATTTTCTTAATTTATGCAAAAAACAAGGAGATATATTGGTTGTGGGAGTCAATTCAGATGAAATGATCAAAAAAGAAAAGGGGTTAAAAAGGCCTATAGAAACAGAACTCAATCGTGCATATTGTATATCAAATCTCAAGTGTGTAGATATTGTTTACATAAAAAGAAAATCCTTTATTGTGGAAGGAATAGATCTAATCAAACCAAATAAAATTATTTTTTGCAGAGAAAGGGGGGTAGATTTTACAAAATATGAGAAGATAATTGAAAAATATTGTGTTGGTTATCCAAATACAAAATGTGTAATTCTAGAAAGAAAAAGTGCTGGTACAAACAAAGGTTCAAGTACTACAAAAATTATAAATAAAATTTTAAAAAGATATAAGTAATATGAAAAAAATAATAGGGTTTGTAGGGAATCAAGGTTCCGGAAAATCAGAGGCAATAAAATTCATAACTCAAATGGTAGAAAAAATTGAAGTCATTAAAGTTTCTGATATTCTTAAAAAGACATTAAATATTTGGGGATTGCCAATCAATGCAAGCAATATGCAAAAAATATCTGATATTATGAAAAATAATTTTTCTGAGAAAATTTTGGAGAATTCAGTCTCCAGAAAAATTAATGAAAGCAAATGTGAAATAATAATCATCGATGGTATCCGTGGTCAAAATATTCTTAAGCTAATAAAAGAAAATAGCAATTCATTTGTAATTTTTATTAAAAGTAATAAAGATACTAGATTCGAGAGAATTTTGAAAAGGAATGAAAAAAATAAGGAGTCTGAAATAACAAAAGATCAGTTTGATGAACTCGAGAACCATAGAACAGAAAAAAATGTTCCCCTGTTTGAAAAAACTGCTGAATATATAGTGAATAATAATGGCACACTGGAAGACTTAAGAAGTAATATAGAAAAAATTCTATTACATATAGAATCGGGAGTCTAAATTATCTTACTCTTCATCCACATTTCCCATTTTCCCTTCTTTAACAGCTTCCACAACTTTCCCAAAATTTTCACCTGACATTATTCTAGGCAAGCCTGACCAAGAAGTCTTTATTCTGTGGTCTGTCACACGGTCTTGCAAATAGTTGTAGGTGCGTATCTTTTCGCTTCTGTCTCCCCGACCAACTTGCAACTTCTTTTCTGCACTCCAAAGCTTGGCTTCTTCTTCATCTTTCATTTGTTGAAGCTTGTTTTGTAAAAGGTTTAGGGCACGAAGCTTGTTTTGAGCTTGCGAGCGTTCTACTGTACAGCGAAACCACAATCCTGTAGGTTTGTGAATTACTCGCACTGCAGTCTCTACTTTGTTTACATTTTGCCCCCCCGCTCCACCAGAGCGTGAAGTCTCGTATTCCAAGTCGCTATCCGGTATAACTACTTGTACCTTCTCGCGAATAGGTGTTACAGAAACAGTCACGGTTGAAGTATGTATTCTGCCATTCTTTTCTGTCTCTGGAACACGCTGTACACGGTGCACTCCAGTTTCACGTTTAAAGTCTTCAAAGCTTCCTTTACCTTTTATTTCAATGGAAATAGTTTTGTAGCCACCGTTGTCGGAAATATTAGAGTCGATAATTTTGGTAGAATATTTTTCTATTGTGCAATAGGCTGTGTACATGTTGGCAAGGTCGGCTGCAAAAAGGGTTGACTCATCACCACCTGCCCCAGCTTGAATTTCTAAAATAATAGAACTTGGTGTTTCTTCTTCAACTTTTTCTTTTTCAAAAATATTTTTTATTATTTCTTCTATCTCGCTCATTCTTACTTGGAATTGTTGTATTTCTTTTTCTGCTTCTTCTTTAAACTCGAGCATGCTGACGTCCTCAATGATTTCCTGATTATGTTTTATTTTCAACTGCAAATCTTCCCATTCGGAACCGAGATAGGAAGTTTTGAAATTTTTTTTTACTTCATCAATTGGTGGCATTTATTTCGACGTTTTGGTCGCGGCGCTC
>JAYTYL010000088.1:0-1562 GCA_043742405.1 bacterium | reverse complement strand
TAAATTATCAAGAATTTGTAAGAACTTACAACAAATTCGGTGAGTCTACACTTATAAACCTAGATATTGAAGGGGCAATGGTACCAGTACTGATTCACGATCTTGATCTTCACCCAGTCACAAACAAAGTAAACCATGTAGACTTTTATGCAGTGGAAGCTGGTAAAAAAGTAGAAGCACATGTACCAGTAGAGTTTGTGGGTGAGTCAGCAGCAGTAAAAGCTGGTGCTCAACTTGTGAAAGTGCTTCACGAAATCGAAGTGGAAGCATTTCCTGAAAATCTCCCAAGATTTATTGAAGCCGATCTTGCCATCATTGTAGATCTAGAAACTTTTATACATGTCAAAGATCTAAAACTTCCAGCAGGAGTTACTACAACTCTTGACCCTGAGGATGTAGTTGCATCGGTTTCAGAATACAAGGAAGAAGTGGAGCAAGCACCAGTTGACCTTACAAAAATTGAAGTAGAAAAGAAGGGCAAGACAGAGGAGGTGACGGCAGAATCAGCAGAATAATTTTAATAAAAAAAATATTGAAAAATATATTTTTTATTTTTCTGGTGTATACCCCTTTTAATGTTTTTCAAGTGTGTAAAACTTGGAACAAAAATCTCTATTTTTCGTATATACTATCTAGTATGTCTAGATTTAAAATAGCTTATTCAACTTTTTTGTTTTTATTTGTGGTGAATTTTGCATTTGGTCAAATTGTAAATACAAATTTAGCAACAGATGCTGATGAGAGGGCAAGCTTGCAAGCCGAACTAAAACAACTCGAAGAAGAAAGTAAAAAAATACAAATAGATCTTGATAGTAAAAAAGGTGAGAGGAAAGGATACGAGAAAGAACTCGGTTTGGTAAATGGTAGAATAGAAGCTACCAAAAATAAAATCAAAACCACCACACTAACTATTAAAAAAATTGGAACAGAAATAGTAGATAAACAAAATAAAATTACTACCCTCGAGGGTAGAATTTATCAAAATAAAACTTATTTATCAAAAACCTTATCGGATTTGCGAAAATTGGACGATGTGCGAGCAGTGCTGGCTTTTTCTGGAGATGAAGATTTTGCAAATATTTTTCGCGACATGGGCGACTATAAATCTATTCAAAGTAATTTAGGAATTCACTTGGACTCACTAAATACAAATAAAAAATTTGTGGAAGTGGAAAAAGAAGTATTAGCAGACAAAAAAAATGAAACTGAGAGTCTAAAAAAGAAACAAGAACAAGATAAAAAAGAAGCCGAACAAGTTTCCCAGTCCAAAAAAGAGTTAATAAGTATAGCTAAAACTCAAGAAAAAGATTTGGACAAAGTATTAAAAGAAAAACAAGCCAAAGTAGCTCAAATTAAAAATCGTCTCTTTGTACTGCGTGATGCCGGTGGCGTGACATTCGACGTTGCTCAAAAATATGCCAAAGAGGCCGGAAAAGCTGCGGGTGTGAGACCAGCTCTCATACTTGCAATCTTGAAACAAGAAAGTGACCTTGGGAAGAATGAGGGTCGTTGTTATATAACAGACACCACGTCTGGGAATGGGGTCCACTCAAAAACAGGAG
>JAYTYL010000087.1:0-5075 GCA_043742405.1 bacterium | reverse complement strand
TGACTTGCATGAGGTTGATGAAGAAGGAGAGATGAAATAGAAGCTGAAATTAAAACAATAAAAGTACTTAACAAAAATAAAATTCGTATAGGGCGAATAGAAATAAACCGAAGCTCTCAAGCTCTTAACAAAATAAATAACCAAAAAAGTTGAACTATGCAAACATTTAACAAAAAAATAATTAGAAATAATTTTAAAGAAATAGGACTTCGAATTGCGTCTCCAGCACGTATAAAAGAATGGTCTTATGGAGAAATTCTAAAGCCAGAAACTATAAATTATCGTACAGGTAAAAGTGAGCGAGGTGGGCTTTTCGACGAGCGAGTATTCGGACCAACAAAAAGTTTTGAATGTTATTGTGGAAAATACAAACGTATTCGCTATAAAGACATCATTTGTGAAAAATGTGGAGTTCAAGTTACAGATTCTATAGTGCGCCGTGAAAGAATGGGGCATATCGAGCTTGCAACACCCGTGTCACATATTTGGTATTTGAAGGGGACTATTCCAGCACCACTCCCACTCTTCCTTGGAATTCAGGCGTCACAGCTCGAAAAAGTTATCTATTTTGCAGGCTACATTATTCAAAATGTAAATGAGCAAGAAAAAGCCAAACTTCTGAAGGATTTGGAAGGAGAATTTAAAGACAAGTTAGGAAACGCAGCCGATGAAGCTACTAAGGAAAAATTGCGAGAGCTTATGATGACTGCTAAAGAAGAAATTAAAAATCTTTCTACTTGGCAAGTTCTTGATGAGGCGACTTACAACAAATATTCTGCACGCTATGGTAATGTTTTTGAAGCAGCAATAGGAGCAGAAGCTGTTTATAATATTTTAAAAACTATTGACCTAGATAAATTTGAAAAATCTTTAGCCGAGGCATTAGAAAATGCAGGAAGTGTGGAACGTGAAAAACTACAAAAAAGACTTTCACTTGTGCGTGGAATGAATGAAGCTGATATTCGCCCAGAGTGGATGTTTATAAAAACTATGCCGGTTATTCCTCCAGGTTTGCGACCAATGGTCGCACTAGAAGGTGGAAGGCACGCAACTTCAGATGTGAATGATCTTTATAGAAGAGTTATAAACCGCAACAACCGTTTGAAAAAACTAATGGCTATTGGTGCACCAGAAGTGATTTTGCGAAATGAAAAGCGTATCTTACAAGAAGCCTGCGACTCACTTTTTGATAATACTGCCCGTGGTAGTAAAGAAATGGCAATGAATGCTACACAGCGCCGTCAACTCAAATCTCTTGCCGACAACTTGCAAGGAAAGCAAGGAATGCTTCGCCAAAATCTCCTTGGAAAGCGTGTAGACTACTCGGCTCGTTCGGTAATTGTGGTCGGCCCAAGATTAAACTTAAACCAATGTGGTCTTCCAAAGCACATGGCACTCGAACTCTTCAAACCATTTATTATTTCTAAATTACTTCTAAGAGAATTGGCTTTTAACATAAAATCTGCCAACAAACTTATAGAAGAGGGAGACGCAAACGTTTGGTCAATTTTAGAAGAAGTTATCGAAGGAAAATATGTTTTGCTAAACCGTGCACCAACTTTGCACCGATTGGGAATACAGGCTTTCATGGTAAAACTTATCGAAGGTAATGCTATTCAACTTCACCCACTCGTATGTACAGCGTTCAATGCTGACTTCGATGGAGACCAAATGGCTGTACACTTACCACTCGGGGAAGAGTCACAAATGGAAGCACGCGAGATTATGGCGGCACAAAAAAATATTCTAAAACCAGGTGACGGAGTACCTTCATTCTTTGGAAAACTTCTAGATATGGTGCTTGGGGTCTACTGGATGACAACAATGTTAGAGACAGAAAAGAAAGAGAATCTAAAATATTTCTCAAGCCCCAACGAAGCTATTCTTGCTCATGAAAATGGAGTTGTAAACTTTAGAAGCAAAATAATTGTACTACCTACAAATTCTCCTCGTTACGAAAAGTTTGCAGGCAAAACGTTTGAAACAACTGTTGGGCGTTTACTTTTCAACTCTATACTTCCAAATGACTACGAATTCATCAATGAAACTTTAGAACAAAAAACCTTGAAAAAACTTTTCGAAGATGTTATTGACAGATATGGAATTGAAAATTCTTGGGTTATTTTTGACCGTGTGAAAAACTTTGCATTCCAATATACTACAAAATCTGGTGTAACATTTGGTCTTTACGACGTAGAAGTTCCGGTTGAGAAAAAAGCACTCATTGAAGAGGCAAATAAACTTGTGAAAGAAGTAGAAAGTAATTACAATGATGGTTTCTTAAGTGATGAAGAAAGATATAAAAAAATTATTGAAATTTGGTCATCTACAAAAACTAGAATTGAGAAATCTTTAAGAACAGCTTTTAAAGATGGTAACCCAATTAAAGATATGGCGACATCAGGTGCTCGTGGAAACTATGGGCAACTAAACCAAATGGCGGGTATGAAAGGTCTCATCCAGAACAACACTGGTCGCACATTAGACTTTGCGATTGTGTCTTCATATAAGGAAGGTCTGACGCCGATTGAATATTTTGTGACTTCATATGGTGCACGTAAAGGAGGGTCAGATACCGCACTTAAAACGGCGCAAGCTGGGTACTTCACACGTAAACTGGTAGATGTTGCACAAGACACTATAATTACTGATGAAGATTGTGGATCGAAAAACTTTAAACTTGTTTCTACACAAAATTTGGGTGGGATAGAGATTCCTCTTTGGAAAACTATTTGGGGAAGAATTTTGGCACAAGATGTAGTGGCAGATGGAAAAGTCATTGCAAAATATGGCGAGATGCTAAAACAGTTTGAAGCTAAAGAGATTGAGAAATCGGGTGTTGCAACTGTAGCAATTCGCACTCCACTCACTTGTATTTCTGAGCGTGGTCTTTGCCAAAAATGTTACGGGCTCGACATGGGTCGTGGACATTTAGTAAGACTTGGTGAAGCTGTAGGAATTATAGCAGCGCAGGCTATCGGGGAACCAGGTACACAACTAACTATGCGTACTTTCCACTCTGGAGGGGTGGCTGAGATCGACATTACTCAAGGTCTTCCTCGTGTTACGGAATTGTTCGAAAAAAGAATGCCAAAGACACAGATCTTCGCCACTCTTTCTCCTTACGATGCAGAAGTTATGGAAATAACCACTAATGGTAATACAAAAATTATCACGCTTGCACTAGACGAAGGTCAGTCTACCAAGAAATCTAAAGGTGTTAAAGAAGGAGAAAAATCTGCCCAATTTGAAATCTCTAACAAGCGTGTTGTGGTAGTTAAAGTGGGAGATAAGGTAAAAAGAGGTGAAATGCTAACAGACGGTTCTGCCGATATCGACGAGCTCTTCAAGTTTGCTGGTGCCGAAAAAGCGCAAGACTACATAGCAGAAGAAGTTACTAAAGTTTACGAGCTTCAGGGTGCAAGTATTTCACGAAAGCACCTAGACATCATCATTAAACAAATGTTCTCTCGTGTAGAGGTGACAGAAGGCGGAGACTCAAAATATTCTCATGGTGATATTATTCCAGACTACACTTTCAAAAAAGAAAATCGAAGAGTAGCAGAAAAAGGAGGAAAAATAATGGAAGCAGAACCTATCATTCAGGGTATTACTCAGGCTTCGCTCTCGACTGAGAGCTGGTTGTCAGCAGCTTCTTTCCAAAACACTACTAAGATTCTTATCAAAGCTGCAACTCGTGGTCAGCGTGATGAGCTGGTAGGTTTGAAAGAAAATGTTATTGCAGGTAGACTCGTTCCGGTCGGAACTGGCTATAGAACAAAAGTTGAAAAGGCAAAACAAGAAGCAAAAGAAGAGGCAGAGTTTTCAGACGGTTCAGACGAATAGTCATAATAATTATATAAAATAAGCAAAATTTTACAAAAAACAGCTATGAAATCCATAGCTGTTTTTTTGTTTTGGTGTTTAAACGTGATAAACTGTAAAAAAATGAAAGACAATCGTAATTTGGAACTGATAAAGGAGAGGTTAAATATTTTGGACGTAGTTTCGACCTATATTAAACTTGAAAAAGCAGGGAGTCAGTTTCGAGCGCGCTGCCCATTTCATGGCGAGCGCACCCCTTCTTTTTATATTTCTCCCTCTCGTGGAAGTTACCATTGCTTTGGCTGTAGCGAGCATGGTGACATATTTGGCTTTACAATGAAGATAGAGGGGCTGCAGTTTAAAGATGCCCTAAAAATGCTTGCAGACAAAGCCGGTGTTTCACTTTCGAACTTCCGAAAAGAAGAAGTAGGCAATGTGTTAGATATTCTAGAAAGCACTACTTTATTTTTCGAAGAAAACTTAAAACAAAATATAGAGGCGCAGAACTATCTGAAAAGGAGAGGGCTGACTGGTGAAATTATTAAAAGATTTAGAATTGGCTTTGCTGTGAACGATTGGCGTACACTTTACAACTATTTGCGAAAGCTAAATTATACAGACGAGGAGATTTTGAGCAGTGGTGTTTGTATAAAACATGAAAAGGGAATGTACGACCGGTTTCGCAGTCGTGTCATGTTCCCGATTATGAATGCCTCTTCGAAAGTAGTAGCTTTTACAGGAAGGATAATAGGAGAAGATGACGGCAAAGATGGGGTAGCAAAATATGTGAACAGTCCAGAAACTGAAACCTACCACAAAAGCTCTATTTTGTTCGGCTATGACAAAGCTAAAATAGAAATTGGAAAAACTAAAAAGGTTATCGTGGTCGAAGGACAAATGGATGTCGTTATGTGCCATCAGGTAGGTAACTTAAACGTGGTGGCAATTTCTGGCACAGCATTTACACTTGAGCACATTTCTATTTTGCGTAGGTTTGCAGAAGTTGTAGTGCTGGCGCTTGACGCTGACAAGGCCGGCTACAATGCAATGTTAAAGTCTGCAAGCTTGGCTTTACAAAGTGACTTAGAAGTAGAGGGGATAAAGCTTGTGGAGAAAGACCCGGCAGATATGATAAAACATGACCCAAAAACTTGGGAAGAATCGGTGAAAAATTCTAAGCCGATTTTGACTTTGATAGCCGAGATTATTAAAGAAAAAGAAACTGTAAGGCCAAAACAAATTCAGCTCAT
>JAYTYL010000086.1:0-2242 GCA_043742405.1 bacterium | reverse complement strand
CCGAAGGTGAAGCTAGAAATATGGTTGTGGTTACAAATCTGGTATAATGTATTTATGAAAGAGTATTTTAAAAAATTAATAGTAGCAGTTTTAAGTTTTGAGTCCAAAAAAGTGTTAGAGAAGTTTAACCCTAAAATTATTGGAATCACTGGAAATATTGGCAAGACCACAACTAAAGACTATGTCTACACAGTTTTAAAAAGTAAATATGGAGAAGATGTTTTGGCTTCTAAAAAAAGTTTCAACTCCGAGTTTGGCACAACGCTCACAATTTTAAACCAAGAAAACCCATGGAACAATCCTTTTTTGTGGCTAAAAGTTATTACTCTTGGATTTTTAAAAACTTATCTATCCAAAAAATATGCAGAAATCCTAGTTTTGGAAGTTGGGGCCGATAAAAAAGGAGACATAGAACATGTGACAACTTTTGTAAAACCAGATCTGGTTGTGCTAACCGCATTTCAAGACAAGCCAACACACGGCGATTTTTTCAAAAATCTTGAAGAACATGTTCGAGAAAAACAATATTTAGTAGATGCATTAAAAGACGGGGGAATTGTAATTTATAACAATGATGACAAAATTTTAAAAAACTTAGTTAAGTCAGAACACAATTCTTTTTCCTATGGAAAAAGAGCCGGCTCTAGTATTGAAATATTGGGAACTCACAATTTTTATGAAGAAAGTAAAATAGCCGGCATAAAAGTTATTTTAAAAAGAGGAATGGAGGTATTTGAAATTGTTTTAGAGGGAGTTATAGGCGAAGCTCATTCTTACTCTATAGCTGCAGCTGTTTTGGTAGGAATTTTAGAAAATATGGAAAAGTCGGAGATTGAAAAAAGTTTTGAAAGTGTAGAACAACCGAAAAGTAGAATGCGGATTTTGCAGGGTGTTAATAATTCTACTATTATCGATGATACATATAATGCTTCGCCCGATGCCGTGAAAAATGCATTGCACTCGCTTCAAAATATAGAAACAACCGGAAAGAAAATAGTTGTTTTGGGACATATGGCAGAGCTTAAAGATGCGGAAACTGCCCATATAGAAATAGGAAATATGGCGAGTAAAGTTGCAGACGTGGTCATTTTATCGGGTAAGTATAATAATTTTTATTTGCGAGGTCTTGAGGAAAATAGCTTTCCACTTGAAAATGTTAGGTTCGCACAAAACCCAAAAGAAGTATTGGAAATAGTTTCTGAAACAAATTTGATCCAAGAAAATGATATTATTCTTTTGAAAGGTTCACAATCTGCAAGGTTAGAAAAAGTAGTTGTGGGAATCCTCTTAGATAAAAAAAATAGAGAACTTGTTTGCAGGCAAGATGAAGAGTGGAATAAAAGGTAAATACAATCTGTAGTAGAAGTAATGAAAACTCAAAAATTAACTTTTATTTACGGTGGCCCTGGAGCTGAACATGAGGTTTCTCTAAAGTCATTTGAAAATATTTATGCCACTGCAAAAGCAAATGTTAATTTGGAAATAAGAAAAATATTTATCGATAAAGATGGAAAATGGGACTCATCAAAGAAGTTTGAGAAAGACGAGCTAGTTTGGCCAATAATGCACGGCAAATTTGGCGAAGATGGCGAGATACAAAAAATTTTAGAA
Source organism: bacterium (assembly GCA_043742405.1). Taxonomy (GTDB): domain Bacteria; phylum Patescibacteriota; class Minisyncoccia; order Phycocordibacterales; family UBA5272; genus JBBQKQ01. The sequence goes on along the minus strand of JAYTYL010000086.1, from coordinate 631 downwards.
AAACAGAATATAAAATTTATCGGCAATTCTTTTAAAGCCTCAGCCCTAACAATAGATAAATTAAAAACTCAAAAGTTACTAGAAAAACAGAGAGTTAAAGTTCCTAAAATTCTTTTTTCAAAAGAAAATTTAAAAACTTCACTTTTTCTAAAACCAATTGACAGCGGTTCATCTGTCGGGCTTGTAAAATATAATCATAAAAATGTTTTGATACAAGAATGTATAGAAGGTCGAGAGTTTACTTGCGGAGTAATAAGAGAGGGTAAAAAATTTGTAAGTCTTACACCAACCGAAATAGTTTTAGAAAGTGGTCAGATTTTTGACTATGAAAATAAATATAATAATGAAAGTGGTAATGTGGAAATAACCCCACCTAAAAATTTAGATGCTAAGATTTTCAAAAAAATCCAGGATACAGCTCTTAAAGTTCACAAAATAACTGACTGCAATGATTACTCTAGGACAGACATGATTTTAAATTCTAAAAACCAACTTGTAGTTCTAGAAATAAACTCTGTACCAGGGCTAACAAAAGCAAGTCTGGTCCCCCAGCAGCTGGTTGCAAGTGGCTACTCTTTAAAAGAGTTTATTGATATAATGGTGGAAAATCATAGATGAAAAAAGTACATTT
>JAYTYL010000085.1:0-6683 GCA_043742405.1 bacterium | reverse complement strand
CTCTGTCCCTACCTTTACTACTGATTCGGATATACCTTTGTCAAAAGAAATATCTTTCCAGGTTATATTGCTCTCTGTATTTGTCAATAGTATAGATTCTGCAAATAGGGAATATAATTTATGAGTTAAAGTTCCTAAGTGCATCCACATAAGAGTCACTCCTATTTTTCCCAGATCTTTTTTATTTCTTAAAAAATCGGAAATAAAAAGCAATGTGACTTCATGTTTATACAATAAAGCCATCTTTTCATAGAGTGTTTTGGCTGGTAGCAATGGGTCTAGGGTGGGGATAACCCCACCATTCAGAAATAGTTTAACGACTTTTTTGTACTCGTCCGGATCTCTAGCACCACATTTTTTCATTAAAATGTAAAGAAAAGCTTGGGTTATTATTTGTTCCCGAAAAAATTTTGACTTCCTGTCATTTGTTTGAGAATTTATATGGTTTGCCATCGCATAAACGAATATTAATTGATCAAACATGGAAAAACTTCCAGACGCATTCACAAATTTACATAGCTCTATAATACCATTACCAAAACTGGATTCATTAGACCCTTGGATATATCCAAACCAACTGGAAATTTCTTTATTACTCAGTCCATTTCTAAGTTTTGTTAAACTTATTTTTAACGAAGATAATCCTCTTCTAAGAGTATCATCAGGAATGATATCAAGATGTTTACCGCTTATTTCTCTTAAAAGAATACTAGCAGCACTGTTAACACTTGTAAGCACAGCAGTTGAGGAAAATAACCTTAAACTGGCAGAGATTATTTTTGTAAGTACAGGCTGCGGAGATTTTTTTTCGTCAGCGGTACTGATTAAATAGTTTAAATCATCGATAATTTTTTGTCTGGTATCTAAATATATCCTAGTTAGTTCTTTAGCAAGATTTTCTTTTGAGTTGTGTTCCATATATCTAAAGTCTAGCATCTCTTTTTATAAAAATCCAATCGACTATACCTGAGTTCAATATAGGGATGTAAAAACGTTTTAGCAAGTATATAAAATGGTCGGGCCAGAATTTCTTCAAATATGTTTTAGCTAATACATAATAATAAAAATGGGAGTTCTTGCAAAAAGACAAGTCTGTGATATGGTATAATCTATAAAAATTTATGTTCAATAAAACAATAGAAATGATCTTTGGGTCGGAGAGCAAGTCGGCTGTTAAAAAGTACAAAAAAGTGGTTGAGAAAATAAATGCTTTGGAGCCTGAAATTCAAAAACTCGAACAAGTAGAAATGAGGGAAAAGGTTTCGCACTTTAAGAGTGAAGTGGAAAAACTAAAAGATGAAAAGGAGATTTTGGCATACCTAGAAAGTATTTTGGTGGAAGTTTTTGCACTGGTTCGAGAAGCTGGAAAAAGAACTCTTGGTGAGCGTCACCACGATGTACAGCTTATTGGTGGTCAAGTACTTTTTAACAAGGGAATTGCCGAGATGCGAACAGGAGAGGGCAAAACGCTGGTAGCAACTCTGCCAACATTTTTGTTAGCACTTGCTGGAAAAGGTGTGCACGTAGTGACGGTGAATGACTACCTTGCGCGCCGTGATGCAGTGTGGATGGGGCAGGTTTATGATTATTTGGGACTAAGTGTTGGGATAATAGGGCAGGATATTTCTTATAAATATAACCCACAAATTGTGGCGGAAGAAAAAAAAGCAAAAGACGAGAGAGATCAAGATGAAAAAGGGAGTTTTAAAATTGTCTATGATTTTTTGGAAAAAGTGGAAAGAAAAGATGCTTACAATTGCGACATAACCTACGGGACAAACTCAGAATTTGGTTTTGACTATTTGCGTGATAACTTGGTTTACAAAAAAGAAGAAGTGGCGCAGCGTGGACACTTTGCGGCTATTGTGGACGAGGTCGACAGTATTCTGATAGACGAGTCGCGCACGCCGCTTATTATCTCATCTCAAGCAGGTGAAGATGAAAATGTTTACAAAAATTTTGCTGCAGTAGTTGGACAACTTGTAAAAGATGCTGACTATGTAGTGGAAGAAAAAGAAAGACAGGTAACAATGACCGAAGCGGGAATAGACAAAACTGAAAACCTTTTAGGAGTAGCAAATATTTATTCTCCTGAAAATGCTAAACTAGTGCACCATTTGCTAAACGCAGTGCGTGCAAAAGCTATTTACCAGTTGGACAAAGATTATGTGGTAAAAGATGGGGAGATAATAATTGTTGACGAGTTTACGGGGCGCTTGAAAACTGGCACTCGCTGGAGTGAAGGACTGCACCAAGCGGTGGAGGCAAAAGAAAAAGTAGAAATAAAAAAAGAAAGTAAAACAGTTGCGAGCATTACCTATCAAAATTATTTTAGAATGTACGAGAGATTGGCCGGAATGACGGGGACAGCAACAACTTCTAAAGAAGAATTTCAAAAAGTTTATGGACTAACAGTAGTAACTATTCCTACCAATAAAGATATAAAAAGAATAGACGAAAATGATGTAGTTTACCAAACAGAAAATGCAAAGTGGAACGCCATTGTAGAAAAAGTAAAAGAGCTCCAGAAAAAAGGACAGCCGGTTTTGGTGGGTACAACATCTATTGAAAAAAATGAAAGAATGGCTAAATATTTTGACCGAGCGGGCGTGAAGTATGAGATGCTGAATGCTAAAAACCATGAGCGTGAAGGAGAAATAATTTCTCAAGCTGGCAAGTATGCAAGTGTGGTGATAGCAACCAACATGGCAGGCCGTGGAGTGGACATAAAACTTGGAGGACAACCGACAACAAAAGAAGAGGCTGACAAAATCCGCTCTCTCGGTGGACTTTTCGTAATAGGTACTGAAAGACACGAAGCAAGGAGAATTGACAATCAGTTGCGAGGCAGAAGTGGTAGACAAGGAGATGAAGGAGGTACACAATTTTTTGTGTCTTTGGATGATGAAATAATGAAGCGATTCGGTGGCGACACAATGAAAAGTATGATGAAGACCCTGAAAGTTCCTGAAGAAATGCCAATAGAGGCAAAAAGCGTAAATAGAATAATAGAACAATCACAGACAAAAATAGAAGGTTTTTACTTTGACATGCGCAAACAAGTTCTTCAGTACGACGCAGTTCTCAATACTCAACGCGATAGTATTTACTCTAAAAGAGAAAAAGTTTTGAATGATGACTATGGCCTAATAAATGAATTCGTAAACAAATCTATATTACTAAACCCTGAAATAGAAAAAGAGAGGTCGGAGATGGTGAAGATTCTGGGCGATGGAGGTGAAGAAGAATTTTTACGTGGTGCAAAACAGACTATTTTGCAGTCTATAGATTTCTACTGGATGGCACACCTAGACACCATGGAGCATTTGCGAAGCAGTGTTTCTCTTCGTGGTTATGGCCAGCACGACCCGCTAGTAGAGTACAAGCGTGAATCTCTGCGGCTTTTCAAAGAGATGAATGTAGCTATAGAAAAAAGTATTACTGACTTTCTTTATCACTCTCTGAGAGAGGGAGTTAGTAATTTTGAGAAGGGCGTAAAGCAAATAGCAGAGGTTTCTCCAGCGCAAACGAATTTACAAAATATTGGTCGCAATGATCCTTGCTATTGCGGAAGTGGAAAAAAGTTTAAGAAATGCCACGGTGTGTAGATGTGGGAAGTGAATACACTTGCTTGCTACATTTGAACTTACGTAATATACTAATAATATAAATATGTCATTTGAATCAGATCTCCCTTCAAGGGAAAGTGCTTATCACTCCACACCTGTGCCACTAAAAATTGAACTCTCCAAATTTGTAGGAGAACAATCAGAAGTTGGGAAAGATTTTTTTGTAGCTAATGAACCAGACGGGCCATATATTATACCAAGTATAGGTTCTGGAATGGGGCTGGTTATTCACAAGACTTCAGCCATCCCTTCAGTAGAAGGTCCAACAACACTATTTGTAAAAGCAGGACATATGGACTTATTAGACACTGTCTGGGACAAACAAATTCTTGCTGGACTAGGTATAAAAGTAGGTGAGGGAGGAGAAATGCTTCAAGACACCGATAAAAGCAAACTCTGGTCAATGCAAGAAATTAAAATTCTTTTAAAAGAACAAATGTTTGTTTCCTCAAATGGAGTAAAAGATGGTGATTTAAAAACTGACAACAGTGCAAATCTTTTTTATGTTGCAAGTAATGACGGACAGTCCGTTTTGGCTGTCTCACTCAAAGCTTCTCTTCGTTCTTGGGTGGTTGAATATGAGGATTGCAGGGGCGACTGGATAGAAGGTGATCGAGTTTTTCTCCGTAACTAAGGCCTCTACCCCAATTTTGTTATCAAAAAAATGATCTTAAATTAATAGGTGAAACCTTTGTTTATAAAGGGTTTTTCCGAATTTTAAATTGAATACCTATATGATATAAGGGTTTTTTTAGATTAATCGGAAATATGCCTTTGTTTATCACAAAATTGCTTATAAAATAAGGGTAATTTGGGAAAAGCTGGTTGACATTTGGTCTGACAAGGGCTAGAATACTTAACACAACTTTATCAGCCCTAAGTTATGTTGGGGCAAAAATAAAAGTCAAATTATGAGAGTAAAAAATAAAGTGTTGAGCATTGGTCTTTCTTTGTGTGTGACTATGTCTGGTACAGCGTTTAGCTTCTTGCCGTTCAACATCTTCCCATCTATATTTGCTGAAGTAACCCGCGCTAACAGCATCGATACTGTAAAAGAAGACGTAAGAGTTTCAAATATTGATAGCTACTTTGCTAAAAATAACTTGCCCTTAGCGGGTTATGGTAAAACCTTCGTTGAAGTTGCTGACAAGTATGACCTTGACTATCGTCTACTTCCGGCTATTGCCATGCGTGAGAGTACGGGTGGTAAACAGCCATGTTGGAATGACAAGGACAATGTCTTTGGTTGGCACTCATGTAAGACTACCTTCGACTCCCAAGAAGCAGCTATCGACAAGGTAGGAGCTCATCTTAGTGGTAACATCAAGTCTACTTCAAGTTATTATGGTAACAAAACTGTTTGGAAAAAGCTTAGAACCTATAACTCGGTCATTGCACCTTATCCAGAACAAGTTATCGGTATCATGAACAAGATTGAAAAAGCACCTATCGACGAACAAGCATCGCAAGTTGCTATTGGTACTTCTAAAGAAGTTGCTGTGAAGTAATATCTTAAAATTAAATTAAAAATGTCGCATATCCTGTGGCATTTTTAATTTGTGATATAATGTATTCATGAAAAATATTACTTTTTTTGTCCAAAAATATAAAGATGGATATTTTGTTGCAAATGCAATGGAAGAGTCTATTGTCACCCAAGCCAAGACTCTTGATGAGCTAGTAGAAAACACAAACCAAGCAGTGGAACTTCATTTTGAAGGTCAAACTATTCCGTCACCTTATCCATATACTGTGGTATTTTCAAGTAATTCCTATGCCTCAAAAGTTCAAGATTAGGAAAATAAATAAAGAAATTTCCATTGGAACTTTAAATGAAATTTTTAAAGATGCGGGAAAGAAAACTAATAAATTTGAAGAAATTAATAAATTATTTTTGAATTAAAATACAAGATATGAAAAAAATTTACATAACCGGTGTTTCTGGAACTGGAAAAACTACAATAGCAAATGAATTAGAAAAACAAGGATACTATACAATTAGTATTGATGAAGTTCCTAATCTTTGTTCTTGGATAGATCAAGAAACTGGAAAAAATGACGGCGGAAAATATACAAAGTTAACTTTGGATTTTGTAGATAAGCATGATTGGATTTGTGACATTGATTTTCTTAAAAATCTTTTAAATAAAAAGATTGATCTAATTTTTGTCTTAGGTATGGCCACAAACCAAGATGATTTTCTACATCTTTTTGATAAAATTCTCCTTTTGGAGTGCAGCCCTGAAATTTTTGTAAAAAGAATAGAACACAGAACAGATAATGATTTTGGAAAAGATAAAGAAATTCAAAAACAAATTCTCGGACGTTATAAACCATATGCAGAGAAAATGTTAAGTAAAGGTGCAATTTCTGTAAATACAGAAAAACCAATAATTGAGGTGATTGAAAATATTTTAAAAATATGTCAATAGTAAGAAACACAGATACAAAATTTAAAGTCGTGAGTGACTGGCCGCCAGCTGGTGACCAGCCGAAAGCCATTTTGGATTTGGTGGATGGTTTCCAAAATAAAAATTTTAAAAAGCAAACACTTTTGGGAGTCACAGGTAGTGGTAAAACTTTTACGGTGGCAAATGTGGTAGAAAAACTAAATAGAACCACTTTGGTGATTGCCCACAACAAAACTTTGGCAGCACAACTAGCCCAAGAGTTCAAAGAATTTTTTCCGCACAATAAAGTGCACTACTTCGTTTCTTACTACGACTACTACCAACCAGAAGCCTACGTTTCTGCAACCGACACTTACATAGAAAAAGATGCCAGTATAAATGAAGAGATAGACAGACTTCGTCATGCTTCTACACAATCACTTTTAACCAGACAAGATACTATTATTGTTGCCAGTGTGTCTTGCATTTACGGCTTAGGTTCGCCGGAAGATTATAAAAAGGAAAATTTGCTTTTAAATGTGAATGATGAATACACAAAATTTTCTTTAATGGAGAAGCTTGTAGCTATACATTTTGAGAGAACCAATGCTGACCTTAAAAGTGGGACTTTTCGAGCTATAGGAAACCGGGTAGACATCATGCC
>JAYTYL010000084.1:0-5024 GCA_043742405.1 bacterium | reverse complement strand
TTGCTCCACTCACTCGCATATCTATATTTTTTGAATACATAGCAGGGTAAGGTTGGCCACCACCAGTATTCTCATTATAAGTTTGCACTTCGCCAAGTCTCATACCTAAAGATTTTGCTATCCCTTCGGCTTTTTGTTTTGCTTCTTCAACGGCTTTTTCTCTTGCTTGTTGAGTAGCAACTTTGTTATCTACTGTCCAGTTTGGACCATTCATGTTTTGTACCCCAAGAGATGGAAGCAGACCTAAAACTTTTTCTACCAAAACTTTATCATTTTCTACAGATATAGTGAAATTCTGAGTTCCGGTGTAGCCGGAAACTCTATTGGTATTTTGACTTTTGTTACACCAGGCTGGCATTGCCGACCCGTACGAATAACAATACTCATAGTCAGGTGTCAAAGAAACATTCTGTGTTTTAATCCATTCTTTTTTAACTCCCACTTCTATTAATGCTGCAAAAACTTTGTCCGAGATTTTCGCCAGTCCATCACCGGCCACTTTTTGATCTTTGTCCTTAGAGACGAAATCAGCAGAGATCGTAGCTTTGGTAGCTTTTACCTCTACCTCACCTTTTCCCTGGACTTCAAAAACTTTTTTGTCAGCTTCGTGTCCACTTTTAAAAATAAAATATACACCAGATATTGCTAAAAGTCCCACACATACAAGAGCAAACACACCTGCTTTGTTTAATAAAGTTATTTCTTCTTTCATGTATTTGTGAGTGTAGCACTGTGTTAAAAATTTGCAAGCTTTTTTATACTCCAAACTTTTTCATTATCATTTCGTCTACCTCATCTTTCGGCAAACCATATTTTAGAGAAGAAAGTTCTTTGACCACTTCTCGAATTTCCTCACTTCCTCCCTCTATCCATGGCACTTTCAAGTTAAAAGGTTTTTGCGGAGTGTTGTTGGCAAGGAGTTTCAAATAGCAATTTCCTACAGTTTGCCCAATTATGTCTTTGGCGGAAAAAGTCGGTGAAAAATAATTCTCAACAAATTTTGCATCTTCAGGGTTTATTCTAAAAATAGCCATACTACCCACGTTTCCAAACACAGCATCTTTGATGTTTTTAGGAAGTTGCTCTATAAACTGGTGTGCAATAGTTAAGCCAAGTTTATATTTTCTGGCTTCAGACAAAATCTGTGCAATGGAGTCGGAAGCAACATTTTGAAATTCGTCTAAGTAAAGATAAAAAGGAGCAGGGTCTGTTTTTGGGTCACGCGCAAGTGCAGCTACAAGAATTTTTCCTACAATTATAAGCCCAATTAAGTATGAGCCTAGTTCTCCCAGTTTACCTTTAGATAAATTCACGAGCAAGATTTTTTTGTTGTCCATAATATCGGCAATATTAAAAGAAGATTTTTCTTGTGAAATAATTGGGCGCATGAATTCATTGCTCAAAAAGTTGTCAAACTTATTAGTAACATATGGCACATAATTTTCAAAACCTTGTTCTCCACTTGTCGCCTCGGCATTTTGGAAAAATTGTTTTACCATCGGGTTTTTACAATGTTCAAGCTTCATATGTCGGAACTCTGAGTCAGACAGTACGCGAGAGATTTCCAAAAGTGTACAGCCACTTTCTGGGTGCTCCATCACAAGTAGTGCCGAGTTACGAAAATATTGTTCGAAGGCCGGACCACCAGCCACTTTCATATCAAAAAGTTTATTGAAAATTAAAAGTAGTTCATTTACGATCAGAGTTTTTTGTTCTGGATGTGCAGGGTCATATTCCAACATGTTTAAACCAAATGGTCGTGTCAAATCGCTCGGGTCAAAATACACTACATCATCTATCCTTTCTTTGGGAATATGTTTTAAAATGTCTTGCAGATCAGAACCATGCGGATCCATAAAACAAAGTCCTTCACCGGCCTTTATGTCTTGGATAATCATATTTTTCAAAAAAACCGATTTGCCTGTACCTGTTTGGCCAATGACGTACATATGTCTAACGCGAGATTCTTTTTGCATAAATATATCTGTGCTCAAATGCCTGTAAATATTTTTACCGAGCACTATACCCTCTTTCGGTAAGTCGGAAGGTGCAGGCGCAGCGGCCGAATCGTACTGAGAAAGCTCGGAGAAATCTCTATCGGAGATGCCTTTAGGGAAATGGTAAAGGGTAGCGAGTTCTGTACTATTTAGCGGAAAACTTTCATGCTCATCAAAAAATCTATAAGAAAAATGTTTGAGAAACTCATGAGCTTTTTTTTGTTTTATTTCTTTAAATTTTAAACTGTTCCCCAAACTTTCTGTGTACTGTTTGAATGATGAAGCTACTTCTTGCATAATCTGAGCACTTCTCACTGGCGACTCGCTCGATGTTACAATTCGAATATTGGTATTAAAAATTGTTGAGCTGAGTTTCTCAGAAATAAGTTTGGTGGCTGCCTCATCTACGTGCGAAACATTTGCGTGTGCTCCGTCTTTAGTTTCAGATTTGAACATTTCATAAGTAGCTTGTTTTACTGTCCCAAAAAAAGTTTTTTCATTTAAAACTTTTTTTAATGAACTCCCCTTACGGATTTGGTCTAACATTTTTCCATATTCTTTTATAAATCTTTGTCCAGCCGGGCGCACAACTATCTGCACAGCTGCACCTTCGCTCGTATCGGCAAGCTGGGTCATGACAGAAAGGATAACAGAAATGGAATCACCACCGATCTCTTTGTAAGTTTTAATAGGTAAGGCTGGGGTTGCCCCTGGCACCGCATAAGCTCCTAATGAGTAACTCTCTTTGTTTTCGCTCGCATTAAAAATATTATAATCATCTATCTGTTCGTGAATTTTCGCTTGCGGATATAATGCTAAAACTTGTTTTTGAAAAAGGTCTTTGAAGTCATTGGGTACCGAAACAAAAAATTTTATCTGATTGCTGTTTTGTGGTTTGGCAATTTCCAAAGTAAAATAGTTTTTATTTTTATCGTCATCGTAGGAACTAGCTATTGCCATCATACCACTATAAAAACGCTCCATAAGCTTTACATTTGCTTCCTGGTTTTGCGGACCACTCTGCTGAGCATTACCAGTTTGTGCTTCACTTTTGTCTGTCGGTAAAACAATTTGGTAAAGTGTTGCGTTTATTGCCCTCATGGTGTCTTTATATTTTTTTATTTTTTTATCATCACTAAAATTTAAAATATATTGCACTAAAAACCTATGGAAGTCGTCTTCCAAATGTGGGTCTTTCATTTTGGAAAGTACCGAGTAGGCGTTTTTCAAACCATCACTAACCAAAATATCGATTATTTTTTGTAGTCTTTCATCGTGGTCTTCTGGTTGTAAACCTAGTGCAATTGTAGTCACATGCTCATCGCTAAGCTTATAATCTTTATCTAAAAGAGTGGAGATTTCTTTGTCTTTGTACTTAGTTACGAGTTGACCTACCCTTAGTTCTGTTTCAGTTTTGCGATCTCCATAATTTCCCAAGAAACTGCCCAGACTTTTCTCCTTGTTTATATTTTCAGTATTTTTTATATCCAAAATTGATTTCAAAAATAGAATCTCTTCTTCTGGCGTTTTAAACTGTTTTCTTATTTCTTCAAAATTTAGCATCTTAGAAAAGAGTATAACCGAAAAATAGAAAATTTATTGTACGTAGATAGTTTTAGTATCTAATTGAGTATAAGTTCCGGAAGAGGTAGTAAAGGTTTTTAGTGTATAATTTCCAGAATAGTTGTAAGTATGAGTTGCGGTTGTAAGGCATGCACTCCCCGACGAAGGGGTATAAGCCGTACTTTGTCCGTCACCCCAATCCACATTTCCACTTACACAGGCATAATTATTGTCAGTCCTAATCTGTATATTTAGGTTTTTGTTGGAATTAGAGATTGTAGAAATCAATCCTATATTACCACCACTATACCCAGACCCACCAACAGTAACATACGCAGTTTGGGAAACATTTTGTCCATTGGTACCTACACAACTTACAGTATAAGCTGTTGTTGTGGCAGGGTTGATCAAGATAGAACCATTAAAATTTACTCCACTTGGACTCCCAGAAACTAACGTGTAGATTCCCCCAAAGATAACACAACTATTTGTATAATTTGAATAAATACTTAGAGTTGTAGATTGGCCAGAATTTATGGTTACAGTCGTAGGAACGATATTAAGAGTTGATGTGTTGTTGCCACTTCCATTCCCACTTAGATTTACATTCAATGCATAGAGTTTAGCATTGTTGACGCCGTAAACACTAACAATAAAATTTCCAACACTCACATAGGAGTGTGTTTGTGTTAAATTGCAAGGTGCAGCAAAACACTGGATAGTGTTTAAATTTTCCACTATCCCGTCCCCCCAATTAATAGTTCCAGTGGTAGTTGGAAAAGAAACAATGATAGTATTTCCATTTTGAGAAATTGTAGAAATATTATTATTAGTTCCACCGTTAGTAGCATTAACACTGCCTGTCGCAGTTTGACCAATACTATTTGTACAAATTATATTATAAGTAATATTTCCACTTTGTACGACAATCTGTTGCGAACCGTTACTGCTAACTTGGGCACCATTGTAAGTACAATATTGAGTATTTTGAGATGTCCAATATAGAGTTGCAGTTTGACCTACGGTTGCATAACTTGGATTTATACTTAGATTTACCGTCGGATAGTTGTACGCAGAGCCTATTTGATTTGGCTGAACTGTAATGATTTTTGAAACTTTATTGCCCAAATAATCTGAGCAAGAAATAGTGAAACTGGTTTCGCTACTCACGGTAAAAGTCTGTGTAGAATTTACCTGTACAGACTGACCATTGAGAACACAACTTTGTGCATTTTGTGTATTCCAACCAATTGTAATATTGTTTCCACTTGAAGTTGTTGGTGAGATAGAGACTGAGAGCGGGGCATTGTTACCAGTATTTACTGTCGGTGTAGTCCAATTATTTCTAGTATAGATATTGTTTGCTCCACACCAAATATTCTTGATCCTATTTAAAGTTTGAGGCCCTACTTTTCCGACCGTGTAGATCCCGGCTTGCAACTGAAAGGCTTTTACAAGACTTAT
>JAYTYL010000083.1:0-2085 GCA_043742405.1 bacterium | reverse complement strand
ATCATAAAAATAGTTTATCATAGAAAATTTATTTATACTAAAGTACAAGTGTTCCCTTGTCACTTCTGTCTTTTTCTTTTTCTAACATTTTTATTAGCTCGGCTATTTCATCGCGCAAAATTGCCGCCGTTTCAAAGTCTAGTTCTTTAGCAGCAACCTTCATTTCTTTTTCTTTTTGCTTAAGCAGTGTTGAGACTTTTTTACCAGAAACTTTCATAGCAAGCATAGCTTCGCTGTGAGCAGTTTTCTTTTGCAATGTTTCTATTCCTTGTGTAATATCATGTATAGACTTTAAAATAGTTTTTGGTGTGATTCCATTTTTCCTATTGTGTTCTTCTTGAATTTTTCTTCTTCTATCTGTCTCACTTATTGCCCTTTCCATACTTCCAGTCATAATGTCGGCATATAAAATAACTCTACCATTTACATTTCGTGCTGCACGGCCGATAGTTTGAATGAGCGAAGTCTCACTTCGCAAAAATCCTTCTTTGTCAGCATCGAGTATTCCAATAAGCGTAACTTCTGGTAAATCCAAACCTTCACGCAGCAAGTTCACGCCAACTAAAACGTTAAACTCCCCCCTTCTAAATCTGGTTAAAATCTGAATTCTTTCAATAGTTTTTATGTCCGAGTGCACGTACTCAGCTTTAATCTTTTTTTCTTTTAGAAAATTGGTCAAGTCTTCAGCCATTCTTTTTGTAAGAGTGGTACACAGAGCCTGCCCACCCACTTTTACCTCCTTCACCACTTCAGCAATGAAGTCTTCTATCTGGCCAGGATAGTCTATATTTTCTTTTATTTTTTTTGTATTATTTATGCTTGACATATTTTTTTAATTTTGCTATATTATATTTGTGCTTGTGGGGCATGACCCTTATGGCAGCTAACCAAGCCGCAGGCAAGCACAATAAAGTATTCGTCATTCATTTGACGAATTTTTTATTTCATCATTTGCGCTGTTTTTCAAATCCACCGTGTGCAATTTTTCATCTCTCTTCCCAGTTTTCCAACTTGGAATAATTGAACGAAAAGTTAATCTATCATCGACAGTAGTCGATACCACAACTTTATACTTTTTCTTTTCAATTATTGCAATAAATGCAAAAAATATTTGCCCATTTTCAAATTGCTCTATCTCTTGCACCGTACCAGAATTTTCTAAAATTGTTTTCAAATAATTTATTGCCTCCATTCTTAAAAAAATTTGATCTTCTTGTCTTCTAAATCTATTTCTTTCAAAAATTAAATGATAGAAACCGCGTGAACTGCATTCAACTTCTTTTTTAAAATATGGACAAAAAACTTTTTTAATATTTTTATATTTTACAAGTGCCTCTTCAATATATTTCTCTGTTTGCATGTTTATATTTTACCATCTTTTACCCAATTTTTACGCGGCAAAACTGGTCTTACCTCTAGCACTGGGTCAATGAGTCCTGTGGGGCGAATTATTTGCTCCACTACTTGACTTGATTCCAGAATTTCCATTTTCCCAGGTGTTGCTGAGACATACAAAATTTGCCCTACACGTTTTTCAAATTCTTCATACCTGAGTGGTCGGTTGTCGAGTGCCGAAGGCAGTCTAAAGCCAAAATTCACTAGGTTAGTTTTACGAGACTGGTCGCCGGCGTACATGCCGTGCAACTGAGGCAAAGTCACGTGACTCTCGTCAATCACGGTTAAAAATTCTGGGTTGCCGTGTACATCATGAGGAAAATAGGAGAGCAAAGTCTCTGGTGCTTCGCCAGCTTTTTTTCCAGAAAGTGGGCGAGAATAATTTTCAATTCCTGAGCAATAACCCACTTCTCTCATCATCGCCACATCTTGCATAGTTCTTCTTTTTATTCTGTCAGCTTCTAAAAGCTTTCCATTTTTCTCAAACATTTTCACTTGCATTTCACATTCTTTTTGAATTTCTAAAATGGCTTTTGACATAGTTTTGTCATCGGTTATAAAGTGCTTGGCAGGAAAAAACATCACATTCTCTGTTTCTTCTAAAATAGTCATCGACACTGGGTTTAAAATTTGTAACATAGATATTCTTCCACCAGAAAAAAACACCGAAGCCATCCAGGTCTCGGAAAC
>JAYTYL010000082.1:0-5988 GCA_043742405.1 bacterium | reverse complement strand
TTTCTGCATGTTAATTTTAAAATCCGAGAATAATTTCCTCTAACTTTTCTAAATTTATCTTTCACAAATTCTATTTTCATATACAGAATTATACCATTTTTGCTTTAAAAAACTTACTTAAAAAGTTTGCATGTTTTTAAAATATTTTTACCAATCTTGTCATTAAAAATATATATGAATATTATGTAGAAAATTAATATAACTATACCCTTTGTGATAGCTACAAAAATAAAGTTATAGCTGTCAAAAATAGCAAAAATACCTAGAGAAAATAAGTTTACAAATGTAACATATATGATGATAGATGCAAATAATACTTTATAAGTACTATTTAAAATCTCTAAAATATGCAGCTGTCCTTTCTTTTGTAAAATCATGATAATTAAAATAAGTGAAAAAAAAGTAGAGACGAAAAAAGAAAGCGATAGATCATAAAGAGATACAAAACCTACAAATTTTAAAAAGTAAAAATTAATACTACTAATAAATATTATTAAAAATACTGTGAGCAAAGCTGCAAGACTTATTTGGTTCGTAGAATAAAGATATTTACGAATAATCTCCAAGCTGTTGTAAGCAACAAAAGACAACATGAGCATGGCAAAAATACTTGAAATATAGATTTCTTTGTCAAACCCAATATAGGAAAAGTAATACAATAATTTAACAATGTCCAACTTAAAAATCAAAACAAATATTGTGGTGATGATAGAAATATGGGAAATATAAATTAGAGAATTATTGAGCTGTGATTTTTGCTCCGAGACCATGTTTTGCAAATGCAACTGTGAAATTTGTGGCATGAGGGCCGTTCCCAGTGAAGATCCGACAATAAAAAATAGAGCTAGAAACAAGTTGTAAGCAATAGAGAACGTGGAGACACCTGCCTCGCCTGTTAGACCTGCAAAATACAATAGCAAGATTGCAAATAGCTGGTAAATTAATACAGCCACAAATCTACCAAAATTTTTTGTTAAAAATTTTTGCCATTCTTGTAAGTTGATTTGAAACCTAAACTCTTTTAAAATTGTTCTTATTTCTAAACCAAAAGTTTGTACGATTGCAAAACAAATCGCCCCAACAACAACTCCATATACAGTTGCATAAATTCCTAAATATTTGAAAAACGCAAGTGTAGACATGAAAATTACAATATTATAGATAAACCCTGAGATAGCCATAGGAAACGCTTTACCTTTTACCATGCCAAGCGCTCCACCCAATATACCGATCGGAAAAAATAATTGTGAGAAAATCAGAATTCTAGAAATGTGTGTCATTTCTAGGAGCTGTAAATTTGTAAAATTTGGCGCCAAAATTGCAGAGATGTTCCCCATAAAAATAAATAAAATTACCCCGAAAGAAATAATGAATGTTAAGACCAAACTCCCTAAAGTATTTATTTTTTTAAGTATTTCTTTGTCACCACCTTCATAATATGCTTTAGTAAGGAGTGGAATAAACACAACTGACCCCAAAAATACTGAGTAAAAAACATTTAGAAAATCTGGGACTTTGAAAGCCAAATAATAAACATCGAGTGCTTGTCCTATTCCGAAAAATCTAGCTAAATACAAATCTCGTACAAGACCAATTATTTGGGCCAAGAGTACAAACACTGAAAACAGAAGTGTATTTTTAATAATCTTCGCCTGCATTTTGTCCTGGTTTACAATCTATATATGGTTTGGAACTTTCTAATACTTTTAACATTTTGCCCCTAAAATATTTTTTACCAACCAAGTCGTAACTTTTATCATCACTCGAGTCTTGCATATTTACAATTGCAACTCTGGCTTTGTCAATTTTAAAACTGCATTGCCCTATTAAATATACCTTGTTTCTGTCGACGCCAAACATATAGTCATTTGCATAGGCGCGGTTAGTTGCTAAAATTTTGTAACCTTCGTAGTTGCCTGAGAAAACTTGGTTACCTGTCAGGTACATTCCATCTGGAAAAGTGTCATAGGTATATTTATTGTACGAAAAACGCACTTGAATAGCAGTATTTGTGCCATTTTCAAAACTTGATATTTTTACGATCGGTGGTATAGGAATAGTTACTTTAGACTCTATTGGCGGCTCTGTCGTGGTAGCATTTTCATAAGTTATTACCTGTTTTACAGGTATTTGCTGCACAGGATCTGCACCACCAATATTTGTTATGGCACGTGGAGTTATTGTGGGTTTAAGATTTAGGAAAATAAATACAAACACAAAAGAAAAAATAAGTGCGCCCAATGTTAAAAATAATGGAAATATAAACGGTCTAACTTTTTCTGCAAAAGTTTCTCCTTCATATGCAGTTATGGGGTCTGCAACTTTTTCGACCACAGAAATAGTTTTTTCTGGCCCTGAAATTTTATTTATTTCTGCATGAGTGCCTTTTTCTTCCCGCTCTAAATGCGCAATTCTGTTTTCAATTTCTTTTAGAATTTCGTCACCTCCAGCAAAACTTTCGAGCTCAGTCATGTCAAAATCTTTTGCCACAATATTTGTTGGAACATTTTTTTCAATATTTCCACTTAAATCTGGAGTGGGTGTAGTTGACATATTTTTACAAGATAAAGTATATCATATAAACATATCATAAAGTCAAAATACACAACTTGTAAGTTGTGTATTTTGATTTACATGCTCGTAAGCCGAATTCTGTTTCTAAATAATTATTTATCTTTGGATATTTGTTACCAAATACCTCAAGCGGCACTTCCTACTGCGCTCTCTCGAGCTTCGAAGGACACGGCCTTGCACGCGGGTAAACATTTAGCCGTTTCATTTGAATTTAATCAACTCGTCTCTGTTCGCAGATCTTGGCTCACGCCAGATGGGCGTTACCCACTACCTTTTTCCAAAATTTCTTTTGGTCGTGTTCGGACTTTCCTCACAGCATATTTCTATGTAGTGCAATTATTCGACATGTACTGAGACAATAACATACTTTTTTTATTTTGTAAACTAAATCTTGGCAGGCTGTTCTCTCAAGATTTTTGCATGTTTCTCACTTGCATACTTTTGCACCAAATCTGTTATTTTATTATAAATTTTGCCTGTTATATCGGCTGGAATACCAGATTCCGCTAATATACAAAGAAATATTGGACTATCGTATCTGACATTGTCAGTTTCTATTGGAGATTCTATTTCCTCTTCCGTCATACGTAATTTCTTTTTTTCAAAAAATTTTTTTACAGCACTTCTGATTAATAAACCAGAAGCTGAGCCAGCAAATACGCCAACGCTCCCAAATTCAATAGGTTTGGCAAGTATCGATCCTTTTCTTTGATAATTATTAGGAGCATTACCTGCTTTTGCCAATCCTCCTAAAATACCAACTGAGCCTCCTGCCACAGCATAAGGTAATAAGCTAGAAAGCATGTCTCTCCTGCTAATCTTATCTTTGTCAGCCGCCTCTTCATCACTAATGGATCTCAAAAACTCATCAAAAGCTTTTTGACTTGCTAAAGTATCAGGATCTAGATAAAACCTCATTACCATTTCAGTGGTGTATTTTTTAGGAAAGCCCAAATCGTATAATTTTTTCATTTGCTCCGCAACCAATAATGCTAATTTTGTGTCAGATTCAACAGCTTTGAGACTGCCACTTACTGGCCTTACTTTTGTTTCTCTAGAATGCATATCATAATTATATGATCTGTCTCTATTTCTGTCAAATTTTACTAATTTGTGGACTTAAATCAAATTGTAACCCTCGTCTTTTAAAATCTGTAAAACATGATTGACTGTTTGTTCTAGTTTTCCATCTTCATTTGTAATTTTATAATCATAAAAATCTATATCTTCTGACATTTCTCGTCTAAAGTGTTTTAATCTTTCTTGCCACTCTTCGGCGCTTACATCCCCTCTAATAATAACTCTTTTTTTGAGTTCTTCTATACTTGGCGGTAAGATAAATATTGTAGTTGCACCATAATTTTCTTTCAAATACTTTGCACCCACAATTTGGATTTGTGAAAAGGTAATATTTCCATCTTTGATTTTTTCATCTAAGTCTGGTTTATAAGTTCCATAGTAAGTGTCGGTGTCTTCGCGGTGGTAATATTCCAAAATATTTCCTACTTTCAATTCTTCTAAAAATCTGTCGTTAGTAATAAAATGATAATTTATACCGTCTACTTCACCTTCTCTTTGTTTTCTTGTAGTTACATTTGTCAAAAATTTAGCGCCTTTTATTTTTGCAAGTACTCCTTTTATAACTGAATCTTTCCCCGATCCTGTCGGTCCTGCTATAACTACTACATTTTTTTGCATATATTTATTTTTTACTAATTTTTACAATATTTTCAAAATAGTATTTTGGATCAATGATGCGTCGCCAATTTAGAAAGTTTTTCTTGTATTTACTACTCTCTCCTTCCAGCACAATGTGTAGATCTTTTTCTTTCTGAATGTGTTCCACAAACACTTTTCCATTTAAATGGTCGACTTCATGCTGAATTATCACTGCTGTAAATCCACTCACGTCTTCTATTTTTTCCATACCGTCCAAAGTCATATATTTAACTTTTACTTTCTGCGCTCTTTTTACAATTCCATTAAAACTACACCAGTCTATTTTTGTAGAGTAGCAACCTTCGCGACCTCTTTTCATTTGTTTGCCATATTCTAAAATTTCTGGGTTGACCATAAAAATATTTTTTACATATTCTTTACCACGCGTAACCTTGGCAGAAAAATCTACAAATACAAGCTGTAGAGAATACCCAATTTGTGGCGCGGCCAAACCGACCATGATTGGTGTATTTTTGTTTTTATGTTGATTAACTCCAGCAGTAACTTTCATTTCTTCCACTATGTCTAAGAACCACTTTTCTTGTAAGTTTTTTTTGGGAACTTTTTTGGCTATTTTATATAGATTTGGATCGTTCGGCTCTAAAAATTTTGTCATACTTTTATTAACCAAATTATAACACAAAACCAAAGAACCTGATTTACTTCAATTTAAAACAAATTTGCATGGCTTCCAATATTTACAAGAATTAAAATTAAGCTTTCTTTGTCTTTTTTATAAACCAATAAAATATCTGGAGCCAAGTGGCATTCTCTATTACCTATCATATCTCCGGTCAAATCGTGATCTCTAAATTTTGCTTCAAGCTCTCTGTCTGCAAAGAGCTCATTTATCACATATTCAAAAATATCTTTTTTAAAATGAGCATTGCTTTTAAATTTTTTAAAAGAAGTTTTAAATGTAGAACTTAACTTCAAAGTATACATAAATTTAGTCTTCTAGATATTTCATCATTGATTTTACGTCTCGAAAACTCTTTAACTTATCTAAATCTTTAACACTTTCTAACATATTAATTTCCTGTTCTTTAGTATAACCATTTTTGGTAACAATTTGAAATGGAATAGATTGTGTATTTACAACATTATGAAGAAAAAGATTGATCGCTGTAGACATGTCTAAACCCATATCTTTAAAGATTCTATTTGCACCCTTTTTAAGGGAAGTCTGCGTACGTAAATTTATAATTGCTTGTGTTGGATAATTCATATTTATAAAGTATATACTTTTGTATATACAATGTCAATACCTGATTTTACTCCACCAACAAATCAATATCAGCTTGGAAACCTGTCGCCCAAGACATAACCGAGTTGCCGTAGCCAGCTGCTCCTACACCAGTGGCACAGCTTCTACCTGAATAATATTTACAAGCTGCATTTCTTTCAGAAGAATAATTTTGACTAGTGGCACCGCTGTTAGCGAGGTAAAGAGCTGTTGCAGTTATTGCGTCTCTCGCATTCCAAGGGTCACCCAAAGAACCATTGATACCTGCAACTTGAGACTGATACTGTTTCCAAGTACTAGGGATAAACTGAGTTGGTCCCATTGCCCCACCATAGCCATAAGAAAGCGGACAAGAAACTAGCCGTTTGAGTGGGTCCAAGCCCAGACTAGCAGTGATTTGCAAAAATATTGGCAAGTCACGCGTAGGGTGCATGGTACGTGGCATGTTT
>JAYTYL010000081.1:0-2803 GCA_043742405.1 bacterium | reverse complement strand
CAGAGCAACTGCGATACCGGCAATATTGTTCATGTGCGGACCACCCTGTAGGCCCGGGAAAACTGCCTTGTCTATTTTCTCCCCCAACTTTCTGTCATCAACTTTTGAAAAAATCATCGCACCACGCGGGCCACGAAGAGTTTTGTGAGTTGTGGTAGTTACAATGTCTGCATATGGAAACGGGCTCGGGTAGGCTTTGCCGGCAACAAGCCCTGCAATGTGTGACATGTCTACAAGAAGTATAGCTCCTACTTTGTCGGCAATTTCTCGAAACTTTTTCCAGTCCACTTTTCTTGGGTAAGCAGTGAAGCCGGCAACGATTATTTGCGGTTTATTTTCTACTGCCAATTTTTCTACTGCACCATAGTCAATACTTTCAGTTTTCTCGTCTACACCAAACTGTACTGCTGTAAAATATTTTCCACTCAAAGAAACTTTATGCCCGTGAGTAAGGTGGCCACCCGCCGAAAGAGCCATGCCCATTATTTTGTCGCCTAGGTTTAAAAGTGCAAAATAAACTGCCGTGTTCATGGGTGAACCAGAAAGTGCTTGCACGTTCACTGCCCAGTTTTTCCTGTTCAAACCAAAAACTTTTAAAGCCCTTTCCTGCGCCAAAAGCTCTATTTTGTCAGCATTTTCTTGGCCTTTGTAATACCTTTTTCCTGGGTAGCCTTCACTATATTTGTTCCCAAGTTTACTCCCTACTGCCATGTCTACGTCTTTTGAAACGTAGTTTTCAGAGGCTATTAATGTTATATTTTTTTTCTGTCTTACTTCTTCGTCTTTTAATATTTTTTCCACCTGTTTATCTTTCATCATATTTTTATTTTATATTTTAACTTTGTACGAAACGCAAAGTATTGTAATTTTATTTAATTAATAGCCTCGCACCTGTTTGTAAGTTTAGCTTTTAAAAATAGAAATGTAAAGATTTGCTATTATTTTAATAGTGTTGTTAAAATGTTATAATCTAAATGTATTTATGCAAAATAAAAGTAGGAGAATAGTTGGTATCGACCCAGGCTATGACAGGTGTGGGGTGGCGGTAATAGAGGGAACTTTTTCTAAACCACAACTAGTTTTTTCTTGTTGTATTGAGACCGACAAGAAAAAAACTTTTTATGAAAGAATAGAGTTTATTTTTAGCTCGCTAAATAAAATTATAAAAGAATTTTCCCCAGACCATGGTAGCATAGAGGATATTTTTTTTACTACCAACCAAAAAACCGCAGTGAAAGTTTCAGAAGCAAGAGGGGTTTGTTTACTGGCACTGCAAATAAACAAAATAAAAATAGGTGAGTACACACCACTACAGGTAAAAACCTCTCTTACTTCCTACGGAAAAGCCGACAAAAAACAGGTGGATTTTATCGTGCGTAAAATTTTGAAACTGGAAGACAAAAAAGTTTTAGATGACGAGATCGACGCAATTGCAATTGCCCTTACTCATCTTTACAATTCTCGAATCTAAATTTTTTCCAAAGCTTTTTTAATTGTATTTATATTCTGAAAAAAATCGTTATCTTTTTTGTCTACCCACTTTACATCTGCGACTTCTTCAAATTGCTCGAAAATATTTTGCTCGCCATTTTTTGGTTTTAGTAAAATCATAATATCAAAATGAAAATGTTCCCCTTCATTTTTTTCTTTCCTTGTATTTATCTTATGAACATCTAGAGAAACTGGAATTTTATTAAAAATACCATCTAATTTTTCTGTTTCTACTCCTGTTTCTTCCAACACCTCTCTCCTTGCGGCTTCAAAAATATTTTTATCAGTGTCATCTATATGACCACCTGGCTGCTGATATCTACTACCAGCCTTGTGATACAACATCAAAATGTTGTCATCTTTCAAAACACAACCACTAACAGTGATGTGTCCATTCATATTTTTCCTATCAATACAGTTTTCATTTTTATCTAAATACTCAAAAAATTTATTAATATCTTTATCTTGTGGAAACTGTTTTTTATATTCTTCTAAAATTTCTAGAACATGTTTTTTCATAAAAATAGTTTAACATAGTTGCAAAAGGGGAAGTCCCTTGCTTTTTGTTGTAAAATCTGGTAAAAAGTGTGTTAGAAACATGAAGAGAACACACACTGTAACAACTGAAGAGGAGTATGATGCTGATGGGGAGCTTATTTCTGCTTCCGAAGAACACACTATTGTTGAAACTCACAACTTTATGATTGAAGAAGATGGAGACGAGGAGGACATGATGTTTGTGGGTAAAAAAGAAGATGAGGGTAATGATGATCTTCCACTAATTGTAATCGCTGATGACAATAATTTTTGGTAGTGTGATAAACTAAAATTATATGAAGAAGAAAAATTCTCACAAGGTTTTATTTTTAGAAATTTTAATAACTATTTTAAGTTTTATAATCCTTGCTGGCTCATTATTACTCATATGGATCTCCTCATTTACACTTCCAGACTTTTCAACTATTGCAAATAGACAATTAGAATCCACAACGAAGATCTATGATAGAAGTGGTTCAAATTTGCTTTACGCTTTCCGACAAAAAATAAGGAGAACCCCAGTTACTCTCATTGACATCTCTCCTAATATAGTAAAAGCAACTATTGCTATAGAAGATGATAAATTTTATGAGCACGGAGGAATATCAGTCCGTGGAATCTTCCGCGCACTTTATGTAAACTTAACTAGTGACAAAACTCAAGGAGGGTCGACTATTACCCAACAAGTTGTGAAAAATGCACTTCTGACACAACAAAGAACCCTGGAAAGAAAAATAAAAGAAGTTATCCTCGCTACCAAACTCGAACAAACTCT
>JAYTYL010000080.1:0-4254 GCA_043742405.1 bacterium | reverse complement strand
GGTAATGGGACATTTGACTCCAAAAGAATTACCGCAAGTTTTGGAATTACCATTGTAAAAATAAGTATCATAACAATAAAAAATACACCTATAACAAATCCTGGGTAGAGCATAGCATTTTTAACTTTAGTAACCATGGCATAATTTCTGTCCATGTATTCTGCCAAATATGCAAATGCTTTTGCAATCTCACCAGATTCTTCACCACTTTTAATAAGGTTTACATAAAAGTTGTCAAAAATTTTTTCATGTCTCGCCAATGCTTGGGAAGTAGGTTTTCCTCCTTTTACGTCTTGAATAATTTCTGTAAAGGCTTTTTTTAAAAGTGGCTTGTCCATATCATCTGCTATTATTTGTAGTGCTTTTACAACAACAACACCAGCACCTAATAGAGCAGACATTTGCTTGGAAATATTTACAATATCTTTGAGAGTGGCTTTTTCAAAAAATGCACCAATATCATTGATATCAAAGTTCTGAGAAAAACTTTTCTTTTCGGACAAAGAAATAATCTCCAAATCTCTACTTTTTAAAATAGAGATGGCTTCATCTCTATTTTTACTTTCGAGAATACCTTCTATTATTTTGCTTTTACCAGCATTGTCAATACTTTTAGCCTGATATGAAAATTTCATTTTACTAATTTTCTCCTACTCTAGTCACTCGCACCCATTGGTGCGAGGCTGCGCTTCCTAAATTAGAATTATTTAGAAGACTGTAGAATTGGCATATCAGGCAAAAGCGTGTAGAGGACTGTATATTGGTAATCTTTATACTGTCTTGATTTGGGTTTAAGTTTTGCAAACCTGGAATTGGACGTGGTGTTGGAGTAGTAAGATCTACGAAACCGCAGCGACTACCCACATTACTTGGAAGGTTTGCAAGAGACCATTTGAATTCCACTGAACCATTTGGGTTAACACTAGGGTTTTTTGCTTCAAAATTTGTAATACACGAATTATTTATATTTGTACTGCTTCCAGATAGAGAAGTGCAGATATTGTTGACCAATACTCCTTGGGAAGCTTGTCCACACACATTGACAAGAGAACACTTCGGTAAGCACTGGTTGTTATACATACTTTTACCTTCCGGACACACCGTACAATTAGTTGATGCCAAGGCACCGTTTGAACAAGTACACTGAACACCATCCCAAGTTGCTGCAGATAGACATTGGTTGCAGGTAGGAGGGTTTATCGTTGCATTATTGCAAGCACACACTCCATTGGACATAGACAAGCCTACTGGACAAATTTTACATTGACTAGCTACTGTGCCGCCATTGGTACATTTACATTTGCCATTTTGCATTGCTGCTCCTGCTATACAGATATCGCACGTTCTGTAGTTTATCGCACCATTTTTACAACTTCTTTTTGTAACTAGAATAGATACACCATTACCACACGCAACAGCTATGGTATTTCCATCTGCACCACTTATATAATAACCAGTATGTCCAATACTGATATAGTAATTTACTGCGGCAGCTAGATAATCATCTAAGTTGTCAAAATACACAGCAAGCATGTACCCAGCATCTGCTGTTTCAGTATTAAAATTAACACACCCACCATCAGCAAAACAATATTCAGGTTGTTGATATTGTGCAAATGTTACTTGTATAGAAAACATTAAAACAAAAAATGCAAGAGATATTATGTAAGTAAAATTTATTTTTGATAGAATTGTCATGTATAGTTTTGGGTTATTTTTTTATTATAGCCGGTTGAAAAATACTTTTTAGCTTCTTCTTTTCTACAGCAGACAAGGTTATGTCCTTATCTATTATAGTAGGAATATTTTTTGAAATTAGATCTGCTTGCTTATTTTGCCCCAAGATTTTGAATTGCGTAAATAATTGCATAAGTGCTAAAGATTGATTGGGATTTAGTTTTAATGCCTGTGCTAAACTAGAAAAAGATTTCCCGATCAAGTTTTTTCTCTCTTGAGAGTCTTTAGTTAAGAAGCTTTTCATAAAGAGAACCTTGGCTTGCTCTACTAGCGCAAGAGGGTAATTTGGATCTGCTGCTAAAGCTAGGGCACTTAGACTTTCAATTTCGTCAATGTTAACAGGTTTGATAGCTTCGGACAAAACAGCTGCAGAATAATAGTTTTCTGCTTTTTCTCTTACATTTTGAGTCTGTTCTGCAAGAGTTACAAAAGTTTTTTTTGCTGCTGACAAATTTCCCTCACTCACTAAGATTTTAGCTAAGCCAAAATTTGCTTTATAGTTATTTTTATCAAGAACTATTACTTTTTGGTAATTCTTTTTTGCATCACTTTTCTTTCCTTCCAATAAATAAGCATGGGCCTTTTGGGAAAGAGTTTCTACGCTGTTGGGATCAATATTGAGGGCCTGATCGTAATATTTATGTGAATTTACATAGTCTTCTTGTATTTCATATGTATATCCAAGCAACGTCAGTGCTGAAACATTTTGAGGGTCTAGCCTTAGAACTTGAAGCAAATATTCTCTTGCTTTATCACCAAGTTCTTTTTCTTTAAATGTTAAAGAACCTTCTTGGGCTAAAGTTAAAGCTTTTTGAACTAAAAGATAGACTTCGGCTGGGTTTTTTGCCAAGGCTTCATCTAGAACTTGGTTTGCAGATTTAAAATCATTATTATTAAAATAATTTGTTATATCTATCTTGTCATCATTTGCAATATTATTTTGATTTTCTAAATTACCTTTAATTTTATTTTTATCGAGAAAATTGGTACCAGAAAAACCAAAATTTAGAACATTTGGAGTGTCATGGTTGATAACATAGTAAGTTGCCACACCTAAAGCTAGCAACAATATAATTGGCGCTAGAATATAAATTAAAAGTTTTTTTATGCTTTGCATATAATATAATTATACCGTCTCCTTATAAAGTAGACAAATGACTTATCCACAAAATTTTGATAT
The DNA here is from genome assembly GCA_043742405.1 of bacterium. Classification (GTDB taxonomy): domain Bacteria; phylum Patescibacteriota; class Minisyncoccia; order Phycocordibacterales; family UBA5272; genus JBBQKQ01. Next base: position 1,337 of record JAYTYL010000080.1, on the reverse strand, counting down.
ATAGTGAACTTAGTCTCCGATTAAACCCGATAAAGCGTCTTTGTCATGAGAATAATTTAAAGCAGTTTCTTTGGAAATGGTACCTGCAAAAAAAAGTTGAGAGAGCGAGCGGTTAAAAGAAACGTGGCCATCTTTTAGACCATTTTCAATTGTTGTGTCCAAATCTTTAACTCGCCCCTCGCGTATCAAGTGAGAAACAGCGGGAGTGTTTAGCATAAGTTCGTAAGCAGGGACAAGCTCGCCTGTCACACTTGGAACGAGTTTTTGCGAAAATACTCCAATCAAAGACACAGACAATTCTACACGTATTTGCTTTTGTTGCTCAGCAGAAAATACATCAATGATTCTTTCTATCGATTGGGAAGCATTGTTGGTATGGAGTGTAGAGAAGACTAGATGTCCAGTTTGCGCTGATGTAACAGCCATTCTTATTGTCTCTATAGTTCGCATTTCCCCAATTACCAAAACATCTGCATCTTCACGTAAAGCATTTTTTAGAGCGCTTTCAAAATCTGGAACGTCAATACCAATTTCACGCTGATCTATAAAACTTGTACCGTCATCATAAAAAAATTCTATTGGGTCTTCTACTGTTAAAATGTGTTTTTGTTTTTCTCTATTGATTATTGAAATCATTCCTGCGACTGTGGTTGATTTTCCATTTCCAACTGAACCAGTGACCAGAAAAAAACCTTGCTCTTGTAAAGCTATGGTGTGCAAAACTTCTGGAAGTTTTAATTCCTGAACACTTCTAACGGGAGGAATTAACCTCAGAGTAAGGCAAATTCTTCCACGCTCTAAAAAGGCATTCCCTCGTAGGCGCCTACCGAGCGCGATAGTCGAGAAGTCTATACTCTTAGTTTCTGAGAAGCTTTCCAGTTTTTCTTTGGTCATGAAATTACGAAGTAGCTCTAAAATTTCTACACGTGTAAATGGTTCAACGTCTAAAACTGGGTTCACTACTTTTAAATTTCTTAAATAAACTGGCCTGTCTTCACGAATATGTATATCCGATCCACTAATGGAGATTAAATTTTGTAAAATATTCTCAAATTTGTTTTGTGAGTTCATAAGTTTTTTTAGTATATATCATATTTTTATATTTGCACTTTTTTTATAGTCCCATCGTTTCGCGAAATGGTACTAGTCCTGCCATAGATTTCAAAAATGCGTCTTCTTTCAATGTCAACATTCCTTTATCTCTTGCAATTTTTAAGATTTCAGTTTCGTCCTTTTTTGCCAAAATCGCTTTCTCTATTTCCTTGTCGATTACCAACATTTCAAAAACAGCAATTCTACCCTCTTCACCAGTACGATATTTTTCACTTGGTTTTTGA
>JAYTYL010000079.1:0-1597 GCA_043742405.1 bacterium | reverse complement strand
ACTTTAGCAGACTTGCAACTTACAAAGTTTATAAATCTCAAGAAGTCTGGCTTGGAAAAAACAATGGGAAATATTTTAAAAACTGGGGTCTGGAAATATACTCGCCACCCAAACTACTTTGGAGAAGTGACGTTTTGGTGGGGAATTTTTATTGCTCTACTTCCTGTTTTTAGTCCAATACTTTTAATAAGTCCGCTTACAATAACTTATTTGATCCTTTTTGTTTCTGGTATCCCAATCCTCGAGAAAAAGTATGAAGGTGATAAAGAATTTGAAGATTACAAGAAAGTTACGCCTGCATTTTTTCCAAAATTCTTTTAAACTACCAAGAACTGCTAGACCCACCACCACCAGAGAATCCCCCTCCTCCAAACCCACCAAAGCCAGACCCTCCACTTTTAAACCCACCACCAAAAGTATTTCCACCTGCCCACCAAGCCGGACCTCCACCATTTTTAAAACCATTTCCATTTTGAAAATAGTGCTGCTCCCAGTACTTATAATTCTTAGAAATAAAGTAGTCAAAAATTAAACCAGAAATTGTGAATACTACTACCCACCCTACACCAAAAGCTGTTAGCCCCAATATGAAATATATTATAGGCGAGGACACTAAAAATCCAGCAAGACCTCCACCCCACCAACTTTTACTCCTGGCGAAGATTGCAAATATCCAGACTAAAATATTAATACCAAAAATAAGAAGCCCAAACAGCAAACTGAAAATTTCAATAGTAGCAACTCCAAAATTGAACCAGGAGGATATACTAAAAAAATTCTGATTTGTAGCTATAGAATTATTTTCCCTAGGCAAATTTCCCCCATTTAACACCTCTCTTACTTTCTCTGCTCCAATCTTTATACCTCCATAATAGTCACCCTGCTTAAACAAAGGCTTCACATAATTGTCTTGGATATTTTTTGTAACTCCATCTGTAAGGATTGACTCCAAACCATAGCCAACTTCCATACGCATAGTATGAGTGTTTTTTGATATTACCCACAGCATACCCTCTTTGGTGTCTTTGTTTCCTAAACCAATTTGTTCATAAAGTTTATTGGCGTAGTGCTCTATATAGTCGCCGTTGATATCTTTGACAACCACCACAGCTACGTCATAATTTTTGCTTTTTTTTACACCATCTAAGATAGTAGAAATTTCTAAAATTTGTTCTTTACTTAAAGTATTGGTGTAGTCTGTGACATAGTCTGTCACCTTCACAGTTTCTAATTTTTCAGCATGCGAAAAATTTAAACAAATTAAAGTAAAGAAAAAAATTGCGATGAACTTTTTAAACATTTAGAATTTTAAATCTGGAGCAATTTGCGGTGCATTTTTAGCAGAAGCGTCAGTAATCTGGAAAAATGTTTTAGCTTTATAGCCTAGCAAATTTGCAAAAATAGATCCCGGAAATATTTGTATTGCGGTGTTGAAGTCTCTTACTTTATCATTGTACCTTTGTCTTTCTACAGCTATTCTATTTTCATTACCCTCTATATTTGTCCCACCCATAAGTCCACCCACCAAGTCTGGAGTTTTCAAGTTGGCATAAGCCTCACCATTTACACCACGCGAAAGTAAAAGCCCATTGAGTGC
>JAYTYL010000078.1:0-1843 GCA_043742405.1 bacterium | reverse complement strand
ACTCCACTTCCATAACGATTCGCAAACACTTCTGGTTGTCTTTGTCATCAAAAAGAAAAGCATAACCATCTCCAGAGGAACCTCTTGCATCGGTTTTCCAAGTAGTGTCGTTTAATTTATCCCAGAGATTGTTAGGGTTGTTGGAATTAGCGTTGGTATTTTCTTTTTGAGTATCTCCTTGCATATTGGTGTTTAGATTTTTAATTATTACAAAACTAGCTAAATGTTATTATTTTTGTTTTTTTTCATAACTAAAGTTTAACGTATCATTACTGAGAGTTTGGCTATTCTTACACCAATATTTCATGATTTCTTAACTTAGGGTGCAAAATTCGTAAAAATTATTTAGTCAAAGCCCGATATTTTTGCAGAATAGCTATATTCTATAAAGTTTTTATAAAAGAAGTGGTAATAAAGCCTTATAATATAAAGTATTTTTAGATATAAATCTAAATAAAGCTTATTTTGAAAGACTTTTTCTGGAAATAATAGTAAAAAAATATGCCTTTACCTTTTTAAGGTATTGACTTCTCTCTCTCATATATTATGTCAAACAGTCAAAGGGCCTAAGCCCTAGACCGAGTGCTGGCTCCCCCAGCGGCGCATGATCATGGAGATCTCCAATGCGCGATCATAACCCTGTCCCGACCACCACCATTCACAACCCGGATGTGAACGATCATCACGCGGCGGCGGATGGCTGCAGCGGCACCGGCGGCTCGGGCTGTGACGGCTCCGGCTGCGGCGACTAACGCCTAACCCGCTTCGCAAGAAGCAACAAGAGGGGGAGAAATTTTAGCAATAAAATTTCTCCCTTTATTTTATTTAAATAATTATGAAGCAAAAAATAGAACAAATTGTAACTAAAAACGGAATGAAGATTGTGTTTTTATTTGATGAAAGATATCATACCTCAGCACTACAATTTACTTTTAATTTGGGGTGGAGACATGATCCTGAAGACAAGATAGGACTCGCACATTTATTTGAACACCTAATAGGTAAGCGTACTAAAGCATTTCCAGAAAAAGGAGAATTTTCAAAAGAGAAAACAAAGATAGGTATAGTCTCAAATGCTGTCACTTCACGAGACTCGACTGTGTATTTTCACAAACAAACTCATTTAAAAACTCTAGAATCTCTCAGATTGTTATTTGAAGCTATTTATTTTTCAACTTTTAATGAAGAAGATTTGCGAAAAGAAAAAGAAGTAGTACTGACTGAAGCAAGACAACACAAAGACAACGACACTTCTACATCTTGGCACAATGCAGCAAAAAATCTTTACCCAAATTTATCTTTATCTAAATTTTTTTTCGGAGATGAAAAAAGCTTAGGTAATGTTTCTATAGATACTTTTGAAAAATTTTATAATATATATAAAAATCCTAAAAATACTACTTTGTTTGTAGCAACTAATAATTCTAAAGATAAAGTAAAAATATTAAAATTTGTAGACAGTTTTTTTTGCAAATTATAAAGAGCAGACTAAAAATAAATTGCCGAAATTACGTGAGAAATTTACAAATATAGTAACCAAATCAGAACTTCAAAAAGAAGGAAAATCTCAAGCGAGTATATGTATGGCTTTCAGGGCCAACCCACTTAATGTAAAAGAACTTGTATTTTTTGATTTATTAACTAAAATCCTAACTGGAGGACTTACAGGGAAACTAATGCTTAAGTTAAGAGATGAGATGAATCTTATATATGGAATCTCTTTAAATTATATTAATTACCCAGATACCTCCATGATTTATTTTCAGACAAATTGTAAAAAAGACGAAGCTGAACCAGTTTTAACTTCATTGGAAAATGAATTGAAAAGATTATTTATGGAATT
>JAYTYL010000077.1:0-2290 GCA_043742405.1 bacterium | reverse complement strand
GTTTGAAAAAAAGTATTTTTTACTGCCTCTACAAATGCCAAGTGTGGCGGGTATTGCTTAAAAGCGATGTCTGCAAAACTTGCACCTAAAACTTTTTTTCCTTCTACTATTCCTGGAACTGGTAAAACCTTCACAGTTTTTACTTCAGCATTATTTGTCTCACTGTATTTTATTTCTATATAATTATCGTTGTTTTCTTGAATGAATTTTGAAGCGCTTTGGGCTGTAAGATTTTCATCCTCTAAGATATTTTTGTTAGCACTAATAGATTTTATTGTACTACCTGCCGGTACACCCTCACGAACAAGTGGGCTTTTGTCGTTTAGATACATAAGAGTTAAACTTCTCTCACTTGCAGAGTAAGAACTCAATTCTTCAGCTGGTATTGCAAAATTTGACCCCATCATAAACACTACTGTAAACAAGGTAATAGCAGCTAGTAGATTGAAAGTTACTCCTCCTATCAACACTAAAAATCTAGCCCAAACACTTTTGGAAGCAAAGGTTTTTTCTTTTTCTTCTCTAGTGATTTTCTTCAGCTCTACTTCATTTAAACCATTTTCCCCATAGATTTTTACATAGCCACCAAGAGGTATCATGTTGAAAGAGTACTCAGTCTCACCAATTTTTTTTGAGAAAAGCCTTGGTGGAAAGCCAAAAGCAAATTCGTCCACACGCATTTTTGTGAGTTTTGCAAACAGAAAATGTCCGAACTCGTGTACCACAACAAGTAGAAATAGAATCAGAAAAAAAATTATCAAGGATGATATTGTCATAAATAACTATTATACTACACTTTCATTATTGCTTCCTCTTTAGTTTTATAGATATCTTCTAAAGTTTTGTTAATTGTATCTATCTTTTTTTGTACATCTTCTTTATTTCTTTTATGCTCGTCTTCACCCATTTCACCATCATCTTTGGACTTGTCCACCTCTTCTATCGCTTCTTGCCTTATTTGTCTAACTTTTATACGTGCATCTTCCAATTTTTCTTTGGCGACTTTTGTATATTTTGTACGTGTTTCTGTTGTTAGTTGTGGAAAAATAACCCGAAGCCCGTCATTTTCAGAGACAATTGACAGTCCTAAATCTGCTTCTCGAATAGCTGCTTCGATAATTTTTAATTGTGACTTATCAAAAGGAGAAACTTTTAGAGACGCGCCGTCAAGCGCAATATTGGACAAATGCATAATTTGCATTTTACTTCCATAACTGTCTGCATAGACAGAGTCTAAAACGTTTGGGTTGGCACCACCAGCACTTATTTGCTTCATTTCTTTTTTCATCCATTCCTCAACTCCACTCAGGCTTATCTCTATATTGTTATACTTTTGCATATTTTTTATATTACACATTATACCATATCAATCTTCTGTGCACTTAAAAGTAACCACTCTACTAGTAGGTGTGGCGAGCCACCAGGGTCATAGACATGCTGAGTAATAATGTTTATTTGTGTTAACATTTGACCATTGAAAACACTCTTAGACTCAAGTAAAACGTTTACTAGGCTTTGCAAAAATAGAATGTGCTCTTCCCTGTCTTTTTTTGAACTAATTTCGTCATTCGAAAAATTTATTTCTTCTACCTTTTGTGCCAAAAGCTTAACTACTTTTTTATTTCCCAATCTTTTGTGATTTTCCAAACTCAAAATCTCTTTTGCTAGTTCACTGTATTTATCCATATTTTGCAAACTTACTTTTTGTATTCTAGATAAAACGGTTGGTAGAAAAAAGTTTTTAGAAAGCCCAATTAGAAACATTTTTGTATTTGGGGGTGTCTCTTCTAAAGTTTTAAGCATTGCATTTTGAGCTGATTCGTTCCAGTAAAAAGAAGAGAGAATGACTATTTTTTCTTTGTCTGAAGTTTTAGAAACAAAACTCTTTACGAGTCTTACTTCGTCTACACCAAGGTTCATCTTTTCAATTTTCAGAACTAAAAACTTTTCAACTCCATTTTCTTCCTCAAATTTTTTACACAGACTCTCAAATATAATTTTTCTATCACCAAAAAAAATAGTATTCACCTCCAAATCTTTTTCTTGAAACTCTACCCCAGATTCTGACTTTTTCTTTTTCATTTTGTCTATCTTATGATATAATACCACACATGCGGCGATGGCGGAGTGGTCAATCGCACTAGACTGTAAATCTGGCGCCTTCGGGCTTCGAAGGTTCAAATCCTTCTCGCCGCACCAAGTCGTGATAGCACGGAAAAATCTAGTAAATCTGAATCTATGTAAGACTGGATAATATATGCGCCAATTAGAATGTTTTCTGTTAGTTTCT